>JALREE010000210.1 GCA_023256835.1 Pseudomonadales bacterium
GGCGACGTGTTGGTCGTGTGGAAGCTCGACCGGCTCGGCCGTTCACTGTCGCATCTGCTCGCCCTCGTGACCTCACTCAAGGACAAGCGGGTGGCGTTCCGCTCACTGACGGAGAACCTGGACACCACCACGCCATCGGGCGAGTTTCTGTTCCAGGTGTTCGGCGCGCTCGCGCAGTACGAGCGCGCCTTGATCCAGGAGCGTGTCGTTGCCGGCCTGGCTGCTGCCCGCAAACGTGGCCGGATCGGCGGCCGGCCGCAGGCAATCACCGGCGAGAAACTGGATGCCATTATCGCCGCGCTCGACGGTGGCATGTCCAAGGCGGCCGTGTGCCGCAACTTCGGCGTCAAGCGAACCACGCTGATCGAGACCCTGGCACGGGTTGGTTGGACGGGCTCTCGTGGAGCGTCATCGCGATGACGACCAAGAGCGAACGATTGACCGTCCTGTCGGACGCCGAGCAGGAAGCCCTGTACGGCCTGCCGGACTTCGACGACGCCCAGCGGCTGGAATACTTGGCGTTGACTGAAACCGAACTGGCGCTCGCCAGCAGCCGGCCTGGTCTCCATGCCCAGGTCTATTGCATCTTGCAGATCGGTTACTTCAAGGCCAAGCATGCCTTCTTCCGCTTCGACTGGAGTGAGGTCGAGCACGATTGCGCCTTCGTGCTGAGCCGCTACTTCCACGGCGAGTCCTTCGAGCACAAGCCAATCTCCAAGCACGAGCACTACACCCAGCGCGAGTGGATTGCCGATCTGTTCGGCTACCGGCCGTGGGCGGCCGAGTTCCTGGCGCAGCTCGCGCAGCAGGCCGCGCAGACCGTGCGGCGCGACGTGATGCCGGGGTTCATCGCCGCCGAGCTGATCGTCTGGCTAAACGAGCACAAGATCATCCGGCCCGGCTATACCACCCTGCAAGAGCTGGTGAGCGAAGCCCTGTCCGCCGAGCGTCGGCGGCTGGCTGGCCTGCTGTCGGAAGTGTTGGACGAATCGGCCAAGGCCGCGCTGGGTCGGCTTCTAGTGCGTGACGACACCCTGTCGCAATTGGCGGCGCTCAAGCAGGACGCCAAGGACTTTGGCTGGCGTCAGATGGCCCGCGAACGCGAAAAGCGCGCCACGCTGGAGCCGCTGCACCGGATCGCCAAGGCGCTGCTGCCCAAGCTCGGCGTCTCGCAGCAGAATCTGCTGTACTACGCCAGCCTGGCGAACTTCTACACCGTCCACGATCTACGCAACCTGAAGGCCGATCAGACCTACCTCTACCTGCTTTGCTATGCCTGGGTGCGCTACCGGCAGCTTTCCGACAACCTGGTCGATGCGATGGCCTACCACATGAAGCAGTTGGAGGACGAAAGCAGTGCGGGCGCAAAGCAATCCTTTGTCGCCGAGCAGGTGCGCCGTCAGCAAGACACACCGCAGGTCGGCCGCCTGCTGTCGCTTTACATCGACGACAGCGTGCCCGATCCCACGCCGTTCGGCGATGTGCGCCAGCGCGCCTACAAAATCATGCCCCGCGATACGCTGCAAACCACCGCGCAGCGCATGAGCGTGAAGCCGGTGAGCAAGCTGGCTTTGCACTGGCAGGC
>JALREE010000268.1 GCA_023256835.1 Pseudomonadales bacterium
CTACCGCCTCGCCATGTAACCATTCACCATAGCCCAAGCCGGTCTCGATGGCATGGCCGAAGGTATGCCCCAAGTTGAGCAAGGCGCGCTCACCACTCTCCCGCTCGTCGGCCGCCACCACCGCCGCCTTGTTGGCACAGGAGCGCTGCACCGCATGAACCATCGCCATCCGATCCCGCTTTAGCAGCTTATCGAGATTGATTTCCAGCCAGTCGAAGAATTCCGGATCACGAATCAAGCCATATTTGATGATTTCCGCCAGACCGGCTTTCAGTTCGCGATCCGGCAATGTATCGAGCGTCGAAATGTCGGCAAGGACCAATTTGGGTTGATAGAAGGCGCCGATCATGTTCTTGCCCAGCGGGTGATTGACCCCCGTCTTGCCACCCACCGAGGAGTCGACCTGGGACAGCAATGTGGTGGGCACCTGGATGAAGTTGACGCCGCGCTGGTAGCTGGCCGCGGCAAAGCCGGTGATGTCACCTGTCACGCCGCCGCCCAGCGCGATCAGCGTGGTGCTGCGTTCATGACGCTCCTGCAGCAGCTTGTCGTAGATCAGCGACAGGGTGTCCAGCGTCTTGGTGTGCTCGCCATCGGGCAGTATCAGGGTGTCGACACGCACGTCGCCGAGCGACTGCTGCACCGCTTCAAGATACAGCGGCGCGACCACTTCGTTGGTGACGATCAGGGCGCGCTGACCGGGCACGTGGGCGCGCAGCAGACCGGGGCGGCTCAGCAGCCCCTGGCCTATGTAGATGGGATAGGCACGTTCGCCCAGACTGACTTCCAGCGTGATCATGGTTTCAACTTACCCCGGCGGCCTGCTCGGCCTGGCGTTCTTGAAGCTGCCGCACGATTTCCGCGCATACCGAACGCGGACTGCGGCGGCTGGTGTCAATGGTGATGTGGGCGGTCTCGCGATAGAGCGGTTCGCGGATCTTGATCAGTTCCTTGATCTTGGCGAGGGGATTGTCGGTCTGCAGAAGCGGGCGATTCTTGTCCTTGCCCGTGCGTTCCAGCTGCTGGGCCACCGAAGCCCGCAGATAGACGACGATGCCGCGTGAATGCAGATTGCGGCGGCTCTCCGGGGCCAGGATGGCGCCTCCGCCAGTGGCCAGGATGATGCCCTGACGCTGGGTCAGCGTGTCGATCATTTTCGCTTCGCGGATGCGAAAGCCCTGCTCGCCTTCCACGTCGAATATCCAGGGAATGTCGGCGCCAGTGACGAATTCGATCTCGCGATCGGAGTCGTGAAAGGGCATGTCGAGCGCGGCGGCCAGCAGACGACCGATGGTGCTCTTGCCGACCCCCATCGGCCCGATCAGAAAGATGTTTTCCTGCTTGTCCATTCGCTGCTGCTGCTCCACCCAAAGCTCGATTGGCCGACATTGTACCCTTGGCAGCAGGGCAAAATCACGGCCGTTCTCAGCGGGTGTTGATCTCCGCAATGATGCGCGGCGTGATGAAGATCAGCAGTTCCGTGCGGCGATTCTCATTGTTGGTGCGCTTGAACAGGCGCCCCAGGTAAGGCACGTCGCCCAGCACTGGCGTCTTGGTTTCCGTGGTGGTGGTTTCTTCGCGGAAGACTCCGCCCAGCACGATGGTGTCTCCGTTCTCCACCAGCACACTGGTGTTGATGGAGTTGGTGTTGATGGCCGGCACATTGCCTGTGCCGGGGGCGACCGAGTCCTGGTGGATGTCGAGCTGCATGATGATGCGTCCGTCCGGCGTGATCTGCGGGGTGACTTCCAGAGACAGAACGGCATCCACGAACTCCGTGGTGGATCCTCCCGCTGTGCCGCCGGCCTGTGCCTGATAGGGAATGCGAACACCCGATTGGATGGTGGCGGTGACCTTGTCCTGGGTGGTGACTTTCGGCCGAGCGATGACCTCGCCGTTGCCGCTGCTCTCCAGCGCGGAGAGCTCCAGCTCGATCAGTCCGCTGTTGCTGGTGAAGCCCACGGAGAATGAAGAGGCACTGTCATCCTGCACGCCCAGATCCACTGCGAGCGCATCCGGAAAGGAGGTGCTGCCCACCGGAATCGGCACAGCGGCGATCGCCTGCGCCACGATGGCGCCAACCAGACTCGGGTCTGTCCCATCCTGCAGCGCCTGCACTCGGGCCGCCTCGCCGGCAGCCAGCGCCTCTTGGATCGCGGCGGATTCCGCCACACGATTGTTCTGCTGCTCGAGCGTGGCCGCCTGCGTACCGCCGTAGCGGAAACCATCGCTGGAGTCGGTGCGCCCCGCCCCGCCCCAGCGAATCCCCAGATCACGCCCGAAGTCGGTGGAAACGTTGACGATGCGCGCTTCGATCAGGACCTGCCGGACCGGCACGTCAAGCTTGCTCAGCAACTCACGCACTTCCTCGAGCTTCTCGGCGACATCGCGGATGATGATGATGTTGGTGCGGGCATCGACGGTCGCCGTGCCACGGCTGGACAGCACCCCGGTCGCCCCGGACTCTGGCGCCACGGCAGCCGCCGGCGCCGCCGGATCGGCTGCCGGCGCAGGAGTGGCCGCAGCACTGCCGGTGGGAGAACCAGTGAGCAGCGTGAGGATGTTGGCGGCGTCTGCATAATTCACCTGAATGAATTCCGTCTGCAACGGAGCCAGGGCCTCGGCCTGCCGGCTGGCATCGAGCGCCTGCTGCTCCTGCGCCGCGATCTCGTTGGCCGGCGCCACGTACAACACATTGCCGACCAGCCGCTGCGCCAGATTGCGTGACTGCAGCACCAGATTCAGCGCCTGATCCCAGGGCACATCCTCCAGCTGCAGGGTGATGTTGCCGGTGATGGCATCACTGGCAACCAGGTTCAGATTGTTCTCCTCGGCGAGCAACTGCAGCACGGAGCGCACTTCGATGTTCTGGAAGCTCAGGGAGACGAGCGTGCCGGAGAAACGCGAGGCGGGGTCGGCATCGGCCGCCGTGGCACCGGGCGGCGTGACACTGATGGTGTACTGGCGCCCTTGCTGATAGGCCACGTATTCGAACTGACCATTCAAGTCGATGGCGATCGTGGCATTGCCCCGCTGCGGATAGACATCCACGGTGTTAACAGGCGTGGCGAAGTCAGTGACATCGAAGCGCCGATTGAGACGCTCCGGAACGGTCGCCCCGGCAAACTCCACGTAGACGCGACTGCCTACCTGTTCGACATTGCCGATGATCTGCTCGTCACTGAGCGTGACCACCACCTGACCTTCGTTGAGCTCGCTGCCACGTCGGAAACTGACATCGGCGATGGTCGGGCCATTGGCGGGTGCCACCGGCAGCCCGGGGGCATCTGCTGGTGCGGCGGGCGTGGCCGTCAGGGAATCGTTGCCGCCCAGAAGCACCACGAGTGTGTTGCCCTCGATGCGCGTCTGGTAATCGACAGGAGTCACCAGATTGAAGACCAGGCGCGTGCGGTCGGCGGTCTCCAGCACCATGACGCTCTGAGCATTGGCCGCCCCCAGGTCGAAGCGGCGCTCGGCCAGAGCACTCTGGACATTGCTCAGGTCGATGGAAATGCGCGCCGGGTCCGTCTGCGCGAAGCCGCTGGGCTGCGGCGGAACCCCGTCGAATTCGAGCCGCACTTCGATGCTGTCACCGGGCAGGTTCGCGAAACCGATGCTGTTGAGCGTCACGGCGTCCTGGGCCTGCGCCACGCTTTCCCAGACACTCAGCAGCAAGGCGCCAGCCAGGTGCAGACCTGTTCGCAATACCTGCCAGCGGGCGCTTGAAGTCGTCGTCACTGTAGTCATTCTCAGATCACCTTTTGTTCAGCGCTGCAGCGGCAGCGTGCGCGGTCGCTCCACCCAGCCGCCGTCTCCCGCCGGCACGATTTCCACGAGTTCGATGTCACTGTTCGTGACGCGGGACACCCGTCCATGGTTGCGTCCCAGGTAATTGCCGACGCCCACCCGGTGCAGCTTGCCGCTGCTGTCACGGACCAGCGCGATCACACTGCGTTCGCGTGTGATCATGCCCACCATGGCAAGATCGGCAAGCGCAAAGCTTTCCAGAGGTTCTGGCGTTCTGTCGAAATCCGGCTGCACGATCGTGGCGGGCTGCTCGGCGAGCGCAGCGCCGACCATGATCGGCACATCGAAGGGGCTGCGCAGCGAGGCGGCACTGTAAGAGAAGGCCTCGTAGGGCTGGAACTGCGGCATGGGCTCGATCTCACCGCCGGGGCGCAGCGACACCTCGATGATGAACTGCTGCAGATCATCCATGGCAGTCTGACGCCCGCAGGCCGTCAGCAGCGCGAGACTGCACAGCAGAAACAGCAGACGTGCAAGGCGACGTTCACTGCGCATCGGCATTCTCCGCGGCTTCCTGAGCGGCGCGCTGGGCAGCCTGCTCTTCCTCGGTACGGTAGCGATAGGTCTTTGCAAGAATTCTCATGGTCAGAGGGCTGCGCGTCGCCGGCGCCGTGATCTCGAAGTCATGCAGTGTCACGATGCGCGGCAGACTGGCCACCCCGCTCACGAAGGTGCCGAAGTCATGATAGCTGCCGAGCACTTCCACCTGGATCGGCTGCTCGATGTAGAAATCCAGTTCCACTTCTTCATCCAGCTCGATGCGAGCGAAATTCAGACTGGCTCCCAAGCCGCTCTCGGTGACGTCGTCCACCAGGTCGGGCACTTCCGTCTGACTGGGCAATTGTCGCTGCAGTTCCGCAAAGGCATTTTCCATCTCGACCGTCTGCGCCTTGTATTCCTCGAGATTGGCGGCCAGCACGGCCTTTTGCTCGAACTCGCTGCGCAGCGTCGTTTCCTCGGCCTCCCAGCGCCCCAGCTCCGCCTGCAGATTGCGAATGTCGAACCAGAAGCCCGCGGCCAGGCAGACAAAGAAGAGCACGCTGGCGAGCACGAACTTCACGACACCGGGCCAGACCCCGATCGTCTCGATGTCACTCAGATTGTTCCAGTCGAAGCTCTGCAGCTCCTTGATCAGCGCGGACAATGACATGTCAGAGTTCCTCCCCGCGCTCGGGCGACTGCATGAAGAGCGTGAGCGAGAAGGCATTGGACTGCCGCTGATCCGAATTGGCATCGGCGGCCGCCGCGGATATCTGCTGCAGGCTCGGGTTGACGAACCACTCGGAATCATCCAGACGCCGCATCAGCTCGGAGACCTTGTTGTTGGACTCCGCGATGCCTTCGATCTGCAGGCGATCGCCTTCACGCTGCAGGGAATTGAAATAGACGCCGGTCGGCAGGGCCTTCACCATTTCGTCGAAGATGCGCACGATGACCGGCCGCGAGCCCTGCAGGTCCTGAATGACCTCCATGCGCGAGCTGATCTGCGCCTTCTGCTCCTTGAGCTCGTCGATCTCGGCGACACGTGCGTCCAGCACCATGATCTCACGACGCAGGAAATCGTTGCGCGCCTGCTGATAGCGGATGTCGGCGCGGAAAGAGCGATCGATCATGATGATGATGCCGGCGGCAATGATGAACACGCCCAGCAACAGGACAATGAACTCGCGCTTGCGCTCCTCGCGCAGCTGTTCCCGCCAGGGCAGCAGATTGATGCGAGCCATCAGTATTTGCTCCTCATGGCCAGGCCGCACGCAATCATCAGCGCGGGCGCATCATTCGCCAGCAGGGTCTTGTTCACCTTGCTGCCGGTGGCAAGGTCCTGAAAGGGATTGGCCACCAGAGCCGGGGTGGCGAGCTGTTCCCGCACTAGGCCGGCCAGACCGTCGATGGCCGCGACACCGCCCGCCAGGATGATCTGATCGACATCGTTGTATTGACTGGACGAGAAGAAGAACTGAAGCGAACGACTGATCTGCTGTACCACGGCATCCTTGAAGGGTGCGAGGATCTCCTGCTCGTATTCCTCCGGCAGCGCGCCCCTGCGAATACCCGTTTCAGCCTCGATGGCGGAGAGCCCGAAGCGACGCTGCACATCCTCGACCAGCTGCCTTCCGCCGAACAGCTGCTCCCGCGTGTAGATGGTGCGCCCCTCGAGCAACACGTGCAGCGTGGTGATGGTGGCACCGATGTCCAGAATGGCCACGGTGTGCGGGTCCAGACCTGCCAGCTGCCCTTGCAGCAGGCTGTATGCGCGCTCCATGGCATAGGCTTCGATGTCGACGACGCGGGCGATGAGTCCGCCGGACTGCAGGGCGGCCACGCGCGACTCCACGTTCTCCTTACGGCAGGCAGCCAGCAGCACGTCCACGAAGTCAGACCGCGGATCGGCCTGCTCCTGCCGCTCGAAGTCGATGGCCACTTCGCTCAACGGGTAGGGAATGTACTGGTCCGCTTCGACGATGATCTGGTTTTCCATCTCGGAATCGTTCATCGCGGCATTCATTTCGATGATCTTGGTGATGACGGCCGAGCCGGCAACGGCGACGGCAGCCTCCTTCGTGCAAGGCTTCAGGATCGAGAGCGCCTGGCGGATGGCCTCGCCCACGGCATCGATGTCACTGATGTTCTTCTCGACCACCGCGTTCACTGGCAACTGCCGGATGACATAGTTCTCGGGGCGATAGCGCCCATTGTGCAGACTGAACTCGAGCAGCTTCACGGCGGAGGAACTGATGTCCACGCCCAGCAGGGTTCGAGTTTTTCTGCTCAGAAATTGCAGCACGCTTGTCAGCCTGAGTGTGCTCCCGCAGCGTCGGGAGCGGTGTCGTCTCGAGTATAGACGCGCACAGAAAATCGCTCCTGAAAAAAGTCAACTTCTGATGTTTGCGACATAAAAAAAAATTTATGTATGATATTCAAAAAATTAAATCGGCATTTCAATAAATAACTTTATGTTGCCAACCAGTTCATATCTCGCAAGAAAAGCGTGCTTGAGCGCACAGGACGACGCTCGACCCAAACGCCTCATCCAGGTGCAGGGACACCGCTCGCCGCCCCCTTGCACGCGCACGCAGGAGATTGTTTCAAAAGGAAAAAGAGGCTGGATGAACGCATCCTTGCGGCGCCGGCGGCGAGCCCCTGCAGACAGACAGCGAACGGGACCAATCCCGACCATGGCACTCAAGATTAATGCGGCAGCTGCGTATATAATGCGGCCAGCCTGCCGCTTCCCGAGGGATGAATTCCGGCGTTTTCAGGTCTTTCCGGCAGGAGCCGGCAATTTTCTTGCAGCCCAGGGTTGGCAACTCCCGTGAACTCCAGAGTCAAGACAATCATCCGAGGCCTGTTCTGGTTCGGCATCTTCTGCAGCAGCGGCGCCGTCATGGTCGCGGCGGCGGGATTCCTCTATCTCTCGCCCAAGCTGCCCTCCGCTGAATCCTACCGCCACGTGCAGCTGGAGACGCCGCTGCGCATCCTGACGGCTGACAACCAGTTGATCGACGAGATCGGCATCCGGCGCGACCCGATTCCCTACGAACAGATCCCGCCCATGATGATCAACGCCGTCATCGCCAGCGAGGACCCGCGCTTCTATTCCCATTCCGGCGTGGACCTCCGCGGCCTGCTGCGCGGCTTCTATGGCTTCGTGCGCGGCATCAACCTTGGCGGCGGCAGCACCATCACCATGCAGCTGGCCAACAACATCTCCTTCGACAGCGACTCGGTGTATTCACGCAAGCTCAAGGAAATTCCATTTGCCTTCCGCATCCAGCGCGAGCTGAGCAAGGAAGAGATCATCACGCTGTACTTGAACCTGATCTATTTCGGTTCCGGTGCCGACGGCATCAATGCCGCCGCCTATGCCTATTACGGCAAGGCGATCTGGGAACTCGAACTGCCCCAGTTCGCCATGCTGACCTCGGTCCTGCCCTGCCCCACGCCCTGCAACCCGATTGCGGACCCGGCCCGCGCCACCCAGCGTCGCAATGTCGTGCTGACCAAGATGTTCGAGCAGGACATGATCACGCGGGCGGAATACGAACAGGCCGTGAACACCCCGGACAACGCCCGGCGCCATAATCGCCGCATCGAGGTGAGCGCGCCGTATGTTGCCGAAATGGTGCGTCAGGAGCTTTACGGCCAGTTCGGCGAAGACATCTACCGCAAAGGCTTCGAAGTGCGCACCAGCATTCACAGCGACAAGCAGGCGATCGCCAACCAGGCCCTGACCAATGGTCTGGAGGAGTATTACGACAAGCGCCATGGCTATCGCGGTCCGGAGCGCCACATCGAAGTGGCAGCGAATGCGGACGCACGCAGCACCTGGCTGCAGGCGCTGGAAGGCGAGCAGGTACTGGGCAACCAGCATCCCGCCGTGGTGAGCAGCGTGGCCGAACGGGAGATCGAGGCACTCTTGCAGGATGGCAGCACGGTCACCGTGGCCTGGCAGGGCCTGAGCTGGGCCGTCCCCTTCATCGACCGCGGCCGCGCCTGGCCACGCCCGGAACGCGCCTCTGACATCGTGCAGACGGGCGATCTGGTGCGCTTGAAGCAGGCCGCCGACGGCACCTGGTCGCTGGGTCAGATTCCCGACCTGCAAGGCGCCATCGTATCGGTATCTCCGGACAACGGTGACATCCTGGCCCTGGTCGGCGGCTACGACTTCGCGCTCAGCCAGGTGAACCGTGCCATCACGCCCCGCCCGCCCGGCTCCGGCTTCAAGCCCTTTGTCTATGGTGCTGCGCTGGAACAGGGCTACACACCCGCGTCCATCATCAACGACGCTGCCTTCGCCCGGGGCGACTACCGGCCGCGCAATTTCGAGAACAATTTCGCCGGGCCGATCACGCTGCGCACCGCCTTGACCAATTCCCGCAACATCCCTGCCGTGCGGCTCTATGAGCAACTCGGATCCGATGTCGTATTGCCGTTTGCCAAGCGTTTCGGCATCGAGACCGACCACTTTCCGCGCGTCGACCTGACCGTGGCACTGGGCAGCCAGGACGTGCCTCCGATCCAGATGGCGGGCGCGTTCGCCACCATTGCCAATGGTGGACAGAAGGTCACCCCCACCCTGATCAAGCAGATCCGCACGCTCGATGGTCTGGTGCCGCTGCCCGTGCAGAGCGTCGCCTGTGGCAAGAGCTGCGAGTCCATCGCCTTCAATGAGATGCCGGCGGAACAAGTGGTGGACCCACGTGTCGCCTACGTCCTCGGCAGCATGCTGCGCTCGGTGATCGAGGAAGGCAGCGGTCGGCGTGTGGGCCGGGAGATTCCGCGCAAGGACCTCATGGGCAAGACAGGCACCACCAATGGACCGACGGAGCTCTGGTTCACCGGTTTCAATCGCGACGTCGCCACCAGCGTCTTCATCGGTTTCGATCAGCCACAGCCCCTCGGCGAAAGCGAGCAGGGCGCCACAGTGCCGGTGCCCATCTGGATCGACTACATGAAGGCCGCCCTGGAGGGCACCCCGGAACGCATGATGGAAAGACCGGAGGGGCTTGTGGATCGCCTGGTGAACAAGCAGACAGGACGCAGTGCGCGCCCGGATCAGGCCAACACGATGTTCGAGTTGTTCATGGAGGAAAACGATCCGACGCAGGCCGCCGCCACGCCGGCTCCCGCCACGCGCAATGCGCCGGAGACCGAGGACGAAGAGCCCACCATCGAGATCATATTCTGAGGCGACACGGCCTCATGACATAAACACAAAAAGGCGTCAGGGTTGCCCCGGACGCCTTTTTCGTTTTCTCTTGCCTGACGCTTACTTGAGCGTGCGGCCAGCGAAGCGCTTGTTGAAGCGATCCACTCGACCACCGGTGTCGAGGATCTTCTGCTTGCCGGTGTAGAACGGGTGGCACTCTGAGCACACGTCCAGCAGGATGTCCTTGCCAAGGGTGGAGCGTGTCTTCAGCACATTGCCACAACTGCAGGTAGCAGTCATCGCCACGTAATTGGGGTGAATATCGGGTTTCATGCCTCTACCTCATTGTTTGGTTCCCACTGGACGCGAGGACTGCCAGCGAAACGGGCGTGCATTCTACCAAAGAGCAATGCTTTGGCAATAGCGGCACGTGGTTGATTGCTGCGCGAATTGACTGTCAGCCCTCGGAGCCCAGCGCATCCCGGATGGCCTTGTGGTTCTTCACCACCTCGGCCATGACGCGCGCCAGTATCTCGGCCATCAGGTCGGGCGCGACGCCGTGGCTTTCACACAGACGTCGAATCTCTGCCAGCTTGCGGCTTTCGCGTTCAGGGTCCAGGGCGTCCAGACCATGCTGCGCCTTGAGCACCCCGACACGCTGCGTCAGGGCAAAGCGATTCGCCAGCAGCAGCACCAGACCGTGGTCGATGCGGTCGATCTGTTCTCTGACGTGCAGCAATTCGGCAGGAACCGATTCTGTGCTCATGGGCCTGTACTCCCTCCTGGCGGGTGCAAAGTGGCGGCGAGTATAAACCAATTGCCGCCGACCGGGACAGGCGCGAGACCACGTCGGTTGCGAGGTTCAGGCAATCGCCTTACCATGCCGGGCACCCGCCGGCGCCAGTGCGCTCCGCCCACGCTTGCCTGTCACACACCATGAGTCACGATTCCAGTCCCGCTGCGCCGTCTTCGCCGCCCGTCATCCTGCGGTTCGCCGTGCCGTCGCCGTTGCGTCGCCTGTTCGACTATCTGCCTCCCGTCGGCATGAGCGCTGCCGCCGCCGCGGCGCTCCCACCGGGCATTCGGATCGCGGTGCCATTCGGCCCACGTACCCTGGTGGGCGTGCTGGTCAGCGTGCACGCACAGAGTAGCGTGCCGTCAGAGAAACTGAAGCAGACACTGCACTGCATCGACGACACCCCGCTGGTGCCGCCAGCCCTTCTCGATCTGTTCCTGTGGGCAGCCCAGTACTACCAGCACCCGCCGGGGGACGCCCTGCAGAGCATGCTGCCGGCCCTGCTGCGCCAGGATCGTCCTGCCGCACGCGCCCCACGCCGGGTCTGGCGCCTTAGCGATGCCGGCCGCGAACTGCCAGAGGAAGCGCTGCGCCGCGCCCCGCGACAGCGCGAGATCGTCGACTACCTGAGCGAACACGGCGAGCTGGACAAGCTCAGCCTGATCGAGACGGAAATGTCTGTGGCCGCTTTGAATGCGCTCATCAGTGCCGGGCTGGTGTGCACCCACGACGAGACCGACACCCGCGCCGCTGCCCCCGTCGGCGGCCCGACGCAGAGCCGCGAGGCGCCGCTCGCCCTGAACGAGCGCCAGCGTGTGGCCGTGCACACTGTGGTGGCCGCCCTGGGCGGATTTGGCTGTTTCCTGCTGGATGGCGTCACGGGAAGTGGCAAGACCGAGGTCTACCTGCAGATCATCGAAGCCGTTCTGCGTGATGGCAAACAGGCCCTGGTGCTGGTGCCGGAAATCAGCCTGACGCCGCAGACCATCGGCCGCTTCCGGCGCCGCTTCCAATGCCGCATTGCCGTCCTGCATTCAGGCCTGACCGATACCGAGCGCCTGCAGGCCTGGCTGGACGCTCGGGACGGACACGCTCGAATCATCATCGGCACGCGCTCAGCCTTGTTCACGCCCATGGCGCAACCCGGCGTCCTGATCGTGGATGAAGAGCATGACAGTTCGTTCAAGCAGCAGGACGGCTTGCGCTACTCGGCGCGAGATCTGGCCGTGGTGCGCGGGCGGCGGGAAGAGCTCTGCGTGGTGCTGGGCTCGGCCACACCCAGTCTGGAATCCCTGCACAACGTGGCCTGCGGACGCTATACCCATCTGCTGCTGACCGAGCGCGCGGGCCAGGCCGCCCAGCCCGCACTCCACCTGGTCGACACCACCCAGGAACTGGTGCAGGAGGGGTTCTCCGGACCACTGCTGAGCCGCATGCAGGCTCATCTGCAGGCCGGCAACCAGGTGCTGGTATTCCTCAACCGTCGTGGCTTCGCCCCGACGCTGCAGTGCGCAGACTGCGGCTGGGTGTCGGAATGCGCCCACTGTGACGCGCGCATGACGCTGCACCGGACCACCCCGCATCTGCGCTGCCACCACTGCGATGCGCGCCGACCGGTGGACCGCCATTGCCCGCAGTGCAAGTCGCGCAATCTGCAGGCCCTGGGGCTGGGCACCGAGCGCCTGCAGGCGTGGCTGCAGGCGCTGTACCCGCAGACGCGCGTGCTGCGCATCGACCGCGACACCACCCGGCGCAAGAATGAGCTGGACGTCTTGCTGAACGAAGTGCACCAGGGCGGACCCTGCGTGCTGATCGGCACCCAGATGCTGGCCAAGGGCCATCACTTTCCCCGCGTGACCCTCGTGGGCGTGCTGGATGCCGATGCCGGACTGTTCAGCGCGGACTTCCGCGGCCAGGAACACACGGCCCAGTTGTTGATGCAGGTGGCAGGTCGCTCCGGCCGCGAAGGCATGCCGGGTGAAGTGCTGATTCAGACACGGCACGCCGCGCATCCGACTCTGCAGACACTGGTGCGCGACGGCTACGGCCATTTCGCGCGCCTGCTGCTGCAGGAGCGACAGCTCGCCGGCATGCCCCCGTGCACGGCGCTGGCCTTGATCCGGGCGGAGTCCGAGGACTATCGCGCTCCCGAGAGCTTTCTCGCCCTGGTGCGCCAGATGGCCGAGACGCTGACAGGACAGGCCAGCGGCCACGGCGTGACGCTGATGGGCCCTCTGCCCTCGCCCATGGAAAAGCGTGCCGGCAAGTTCCGCGCCCAGCTGCAGATCAGCGCCCCGCAACGCCCCGCGCTGCAGCAACTGCTCACCCAGCTGTGCCCGCAGGTCGAGTCCTTGCGCGAAGCGCGCACGGTACGCTGGTCGGTGGATGTCGATCCGCAGGACATGCTCTGATCGGCTTCCGAAGCCGCTGGATCGGGAGTAGTTGGCAGACTTCTTTTCCGGGATAATGGCCGCCACCTGAACCCAGCCCTAATTCCACTCAAGGACACCATGGCCCACGATTTCGCCAAGACCCGCCGCCGCGCGGCCCCCGAGCAGGCGCGCAACAAGCCGGTGGCGCCGCCGCCCACTCGCAACCTGCTGGTCACAGGTCTGGTCACGGGCGCCGTGCTGGGCTTCTTCAGTTTTTTCCTCATCTATCTCTCCGGCATCCTCCCCCCCGTGGGCAACATGACAGCCGAGGCCGTGGCCTCCAACGAGGCTGAGCTGGCCGCCGCCCAGCAGCGCCGCAACGAGGAACTGGAAGCCGCCGCCGCCCGCCTGCAGCTGGAATTCTACAAGGAACTGCCCAATTACGAGCTGATCGTGGACAACATGCCGCAGGCAAGTGCCGCCACAACCCTGGCGACGACCGCTGCGCCGCTGAGCGCCCCCGTCGACACCCAGGCTGTCTCGCCGCTGGACGCCACCGCACAGCCCGTCGACACCGCCTCTACGGCCACCGATACAGCAGCGACGGCCCCGGTGGCCGTGGTCGATGCCGGGATCCCGGCGCCGGCCCCTTCCGCTGCCACGCCCGCCCCGATCGCGTCGACAGCCGACGCGGGCGCCGCGCGCGAGTCCGGCTTCATGCTGCAGGCCGGCGCCTTCCAGCAGGAAAGTTCGGCCATCGCCCAGAGCGATCGCCTGCTGAGCCTCGGCCTGTTCTCGCGTGTGCGTCAGGAAGCCCTGCTCGGCAAGACGCTCTTTCTCGTGCAGGTCGGCCCCTTCGACGATCGTGAGCAGGTGGTCCAGGCCGAGAACATCCTGCGCAGCAATGGCATAGACAGCATCCGGATGGGCCTCAGCCAGTAGCACCAGCGCGCTTGAATTGCGCACGCCCGCGCCCATATCCCTCACTCCCCTCGACTCCCGGTCCGCACCGGCAGGAGCATTCGCTTGGAACAGTATCACGGTACCACCATCGTCTCGGTTCGCCGGGGCAACAAGGTCGTCGTCGGTGGCGACGGCCAGGTGTCACAGGGCAACACCGTCATGAAGGGCAATGCCCGCAAGGTGCGCCGCCTCTACAAGGATCAGGTCATCGCCGGTTTCGCCGGCGGCACGGCCGATGCCTTCACCCTCTTCGAACGCTTCGAGGAGCAACTGGAGAAGCACCACGGCAAGTTGGTGCGCTCGGCAGTGGAACTGGCCAAGCTCTGGCGTACCGACCGCATGCTGCGGCGCCTGGAAGCTCTGTTGATCGTGGCTGATCGCGATGCCTCGCTGATCATCACGGGCAATGGCGATGTGATCGAGCCGGAAGACTCGCTGATGGCCATTGGCTCCGGTGGCCCCTTCGCCCTATCGGCGGCGCGCGCGCTCTACCGCCACACCGACCTGGACGCGCGCACCATCGTTCAGAACAGCCTCACCATCGCCGCCGACATCTGCGTCTACACCAATCAGCACCACACGATCGAAGAACTGGAGTTCTGAGCCATGTCCAGCATGACCCCCCGGGAAATCGCGTCCGAACTGGACCGCTACATCGTCGGCCAGGAAGCCGCCAAGCGCGCGGTGGCCATTGCCCTGCGCAACCGCTGGCGGCGCCAGCAGGTCGACGACAAGCTGCGCCACGAAATCACGCCCAAGAACATTCTGATGATCGGCCCGACCGGCGTGGGCAAGACGGAAATCG
>JALREE010000309.1 GCA_023256835.1 Pseudomonadales bacterium
AATCCTACATGGAATGGATCAAGCGCTATATCTACTTCATCGGCAGGAAGCATCCTGAATCCGCAGGTGCCAACGAAGTGAGGGCCTTTCTCACGCATCTTGCAGTCGAAAGAAAGGTGGCAATCAACACGCAGAAAGTTGCACTCAATGCTGTGGTTTTCCTTTACCACAAACATCTGCAGCGCGAGCTTGGCGACTTGGGATTCACCCTCGCAACGAAGCAACGCTTCCTGCCCAGTGTGTTGTCCATGAAGGAAGTTGCATCTATTCTCGCGAAGCTTGTAGGGCGCAACAAACTGATCATTGAACTGCTGTATGGCAGCGGATTGCGCGTGAATGAATGCTTGCGATTGCGTGTGCAGGACGTGGACATTGAGCGCCTGGCGTTGACAGTTCGCGACGGGAAGGGCCGCAAGGATCGTCAAACGCTGCTTGCGGCAGGGCTGCGACAGTATGTGCAACAGGCAATGTCAGATGCGATTGAATTGCAGAAGAAAGACAATGAAAAAGGAGTCGGTCCCTCGCTCCCCACCGCGCTGTCACGCAAGTATCCGAATGCGTGGCGCACTCACGCGTGGGCCTATCTTTTCCCGGCATCCGCGCTCTGCGCGAACCCCTATGATGGCACTCTGTGCCGCCATCATCTCCACGATTCTGTGGTGCGAAAGTTCCTGCAAGTGGCGGTGCGGGAAGCGGGGGTGACACACAAGAACATCGGTACGCACACGTTCCGACATTCGTTTGCGACGCACTTGCTGGCAGGTGGCACTGACATTCGTACCGTGCAGGAGTTGCTCGGTCACAACGATGTCAGTACCACGCAGATCTACACGCACGTCGTGGGCCGGCACTATGCCGGCACCGCCAGCCCACTCGATCGCCTGAGGCCTTTCTAGCTACCCTTTCCTCCAAACCGACACCTGACTCACGATGTACTCGTACTTGCGTCGATGCTCGCGAATCATGAACGGCAGGTTGCCTTCGTGCACCAGGGTGAAGCCCTTCAGCAGCCCGCCGATCTTTTGCAGCGCGGCGGCGTTGGTGGGGCCGTCCAGGTAATTGTCGGGCGCAGTGTATTGCTCCATCCAGCTGTTGGGCGACACCAGCACCAGCACGCCGCCGGGGTTCAGCAGCGTGTCGTCTTCCACGAACTGCCGCAGGCAGGCGGCGGGGTCGGGCAGGCGGCACATCAGGTTGCTGAGCAGCACGGCGTCGAAGCCTTTCATGTTCACGGCGCGCAGCAGCTCGGGCGCGCGCAGGGCCGAGGCGTCGCCGCGCACGAACTGGATGCGTTCGGTCAGCGTGCCTTCTTCCACGCGCGCCTGCAGTGCGGTGCTGAAGCGGCCGCTGTCGTGACGCACATAGTCCAGGCGGCCGTCGCGCTTTAGCGCATTGGCGGCGTCGATGAAGGACTGGCTGTAGTCCAGGCCGATCACGTCCTGGAAGCTGCGGCTCAGTTCGAAGCTGGCACCGCCCACGGCGCATCCCAGATCGAGCACGCGCTCACGCTTGCTGGCGAACTGCTTCACCAGCGCCACGGTGGCGGGCACGAACTGCTGCACCTGCGGGTGGCCCACCAGGGCGCTGATTTCGGCGTCGCGCTGTTCTTCCTCGCTGCCGAAATGGAACAGCAGGTATTGATTCAGCAGGGCGTCGGTTTCGTAGCGGTCTTTCTTCTGCGCGGGCGTCTCTTCGCTCTGCACGATGCGGAAGCCGGCGTGCTGGAAGAAGTGCGGGCGGAAGTGGAAGCGCGACCACATGCTGGCTTCGTCGCCGGTGCTGATGAAGGAGCCGCCCAGGATCATCTGGTGCTGCTCGTCGAAGCAGGGCGTGCTGAAGTCCACGTAATAGGGGTGAATGCGGAAGCCGGGCAGGGGGTGGAACGCGTCTTCGCACCATTGCCACACATTGCCGAACACATCGTTGAAACCGCGGCTGTTGGCGGGGAAGCGGTCCACGGGGCTTTCGCTGCCGAAGTGCAGGTTGTTGTTCACTTCATAGGGCGCGGCGAGTTCGGCTTCGTCCACCATCACGCGGTCCAGGTGCAGCAGCTCGGGCCGCGCGGGGCTCCACTGCCCGGCGTCCTGCAGCGCGGGTTCGCGCAGGGCCACGTGTTCCTGTTCCTGCAGCAGGCGATAAGGCGTCGTGGCGCCATCGCGTTCGCTGCGCCAGGCGCAATACGCCTTGGCTTCGTAGTAATTCACGCACACGGGCCAGTCCCATTGCATGTCTTCCACGCTGAAGGTGGTGCGCAGGCGGTAGCGGTGCGAGCCCACAGGGCCGTCCTGCACCCAGAAGGTGGGCCAGCGGGTGTTGCGGAAGCGGCGCCAGGCCAGGCCTTTCTCGCTCCAGTGGCGGTCGTCCAGATAGCCGCCGCTGGCCACGAATTCATAGAACTCGCCGTTGCGGATCAGGCGCTGGCTGGCCTTGAAGGCGGCGGTGTGGCGCTTGTCCTCGCCGTATTCGTTGTCCCAGCCGAAGCTGGGCCAGTCGCGCAGCTTGCCCAGACGCACGGTGCTGGCGGCCACGGGGATCATGGGGTTCTCGGCCGGGTAATGCACGCCGGCCACAGGACGGGTGTTGGGCTGGGGCTCGCTGCGCAGCAGCACGGCGGGCCAGTGGTCGGGGGTGCGCACGTGCTGCACGGGCAGCTCGCGCATCAGCACGCTGGAGGTTTCCAGGTGAATGCGTTCGTGCTCGAAACACATCACCAGCGCCCAGCCGGGGCTGTCCATGGTAATGGGGCCGTCGAAGGCGGGGTGGGTCTGAATCAAGTGACGCACGATACCGCGCACCGTCTGCCGGTAGTCGATCACGTCCTGCAGCGGGGGCCAGATGCTCTGGTCGCCCTCGTGCAGGTCGTCCCAGCTCATCTCGTCGACGCCGGTCTCGAACAGCACCTCGAAGTGCTTGTTCACGGGCTCGGTGAGGATGCCGGCCACCAGCAACTTGTTGATGTAGAAGGTGACGGGGTGGCAGTAATAGAAGATCAGCGGGTGGCGCGTCTTGTGATAGGGGCGCAGGTAATACGCCTCCTCGCTGGTCAGAGCCGAGAACAGGGTTTCGGTCAGCGCCCAGGTGTTGTCGAAATAATGCAGCAGGCCCTCGCGGCCGGCGCGGGTGTCCACCAGTTTCAGGGACGACACGGGTTTGGGGGCCAGACGGGACGCGGGAATGATGCGGGCGTGGGTCTTGGGGGCCGGGGTCTTGCCGGGAATCTTCTTCATGAGGGTCACGCTGCCTTGAGTGAGTGTATGTGTGCCATGGTGCCCAGACCATGTTGCCAGCCGCACGTTACAGGGCGTGCGGCGGGCGGTCTGGTTGCCGGCGCGACCGGCGGGTTACACTGGCCCCGTCACCATTGAAGAGGCCTTCCCTTGCGCAGCAAACTCCCGGATATAGGCACCACCATCTTCACAGTCATGTCGAGAATGGCACAGGAGCATGGGGCCATCAATCTTTCCCAGGGCTTCCCGGACTTCGATTGTCCCGCGCGGCTGCGCGAGCTGGTGGCCTTTCACTTGAATGATCGCCGCAATCAGTACCCGCCCATGACGGGAATACCGGCACTGCGCGAGCAGATCGCTGCCAAGGTTCTCGATCATTACGGCGCCCTCGTGGACATGGATCAGGAGGTGACGGTGACCTCCGGCGCCACCGAGGCGCTGTTCGATGCCATACAGGCCACCGTGGGCCCGGGCGACGACGTGATCGTGCTCGACCCGGCCTACGATTCCTACGAGCCGGCGATCCGTCTGGCGGGCGGACGGGCCGTGCGCATTCCGCTGCAGCTGCCGCATTTCGGCGTGGACTGGAACCAGGTGGAGGACGCGCTCTCGCCGCGCACGCGGCTGATCATCATCAACACGCCGCACAATCCGAGCGGGGCGGTGCTGAGCGCGCAGGACATCGACACGCTGGCGGCGGTCACGCGCGACACCGACATCCTGGTGCTCTCCGACGAAGTGTACGAGCACATGGTGTTCGACGGCGGCGTGCATCACAGCGTGCTGCGCCACCCGGAATTGCGCGCGCGCAGCTTCGCAGTGTTCTCCTTCGGCAAGACGTATCACGCCACGGGCTGGAAGCTGGCCTATTGTGTGGCACCCGCCGCCTTGACCACCGAGTTTCGCACGGTGCATCAGTTCGTCACTTTCACCTCGCCCAGCTTCATTCAGTACGCGCTGGCCGATTTCATGCGCGAATGCCCGGAGCACGCGAAGGAACTGCCGGCGTTTTATCAAGAAAAGCGCGACACCTTCTGCCGCCTGCTGGAAGGCTCGCGCTTCACACTGCTGCCTTCGCGCGGCACGTATTTCCAGCTGGCGGATTACGCGGCCATCAGCTCGCAGCGCGACACGGATTTCGTGACGTGGATGACGCAGCAGAAGGGCGTGGCCGCCATTCCGCTCTCGCCCTTCTATGCGAAGGCGCCGCAGAGCACACTTATCCGCTTCTGCTTCTGCAAGGACGACGCCACGCTGGAAGCCGCGGCAGCGATACTGCGAGCGCTGTGACATGAACACGCCCGGCGCGCCTCTGGATGCCGTGGCCCTGACGCGGCTGGCGCATGACATCAAGCAATGGGGGCGCGACCTGGGTTTCGCCGACGTGGCCATCACCGATGTCGATCTTGCAGCGTATCGCCCGCATCTGGAACGCTGGCTCGCGAATCATTACCACGGCAGCATGGACTACATGGCGCGGCACGGCGCGCTGCGCGTGGAGCCCCAGTCGCTGGTGCCCGACACGCTGCGCGTGATCTGCGTGCGCATGGATTACGCGCTCACCACCACCAATTCCCTGGCGCCGCTTAGCGAGCCGCAGATGGCGTATGTCTCGCGTTATGCGCGCGGCCGCGACTATCACAAGCTGATCCGCAAGCGCCTGCAGAAGCTTGCCGATCGCATCGAGGAGACCAGCGGCCCCTTCGGCTATCGCGCCTTCGTCGACAGTGCTCCCGTGCTGGAACGCGCCCTGGCGGAGAAGGCCGGGCTGGGCTGGAGCATCAACGTCATGGCCGTCAACCTGAACACCTGGAAGCGGCTCGACG
>JALREE010000141.1 GCA_023256835.1 Pseudomonadales bacterium
GCCCGACGGTCGCGTGCTGGTGGCCGACGGCCTGGACAACCACCGCGTCGTGATCCTGGACAAGGACGCGAAATACATCGGCGAGTTCGGCGGCTTCGGCACCGAGCCCGGTCAGTTCAACGGAGTGCACTCCGTGGCGGCCGGCCCGAACAACATGATCTATGCCCTGGATCGCTCCGGCGGCCGCATCAACACCTTCCGCCTGACGGACGATCCTGCCGTTATCGAGCACGTGGACACCTGGGATGGCTTCAGCCTGCCGCTGGACATCATCGTGAACGACGACTCCCTGTGGATCACCGACCTCAACCCCCTGCGCTTCGTGAAGCTGGATTTCAACGGGGAGCGCCAGTACTCCTGGCTCGTTGAACGTGAGGGCCCGACCGGTTTCCTGGAGGTGCATGCCTTCACGGTGGATTCGGAGTTGAACCTGTACGGCGGCGACAATCAGTTCGGCCGCACACAGAAAATGGTGCCCAAGCCGGGCGTGGACCCGGCCCTGCTGGTCAAGCAACCGTGGTATCAGCGCTGAGCTTGTGCTTCCAGCTCAGGCGATGGAAGTCGAAGTCCAGTTCCAGCGTCGGCTTGACCACGCGGAAATAGGGCGAGAGATCGAAGTCGCGGGGCACGTAGTGCGTGTGGTGGCGGTGTTCGAATTGCCGCTCCCCTGATGCCTCTGTCCGGTTCAGCTTCGGCAGGATCGGGTAGTCGATGGACTGGAATGCCTGGGCGATCAGCGTCGAGCAGATCGCCCGGGTGGGTTCCCCGCTCCCCAGACTCAGCAACTGCCGGCGATACCGTGTCGGCACCGCGGGGTTCTGAATCAGGTAGCGCATCAGGTCGATGATGTTTTTCAGGTCATAGCGATAGCCCAGCCGGTCTTCCACGAAGCGCAGCAGACGCCGCTTCTCACTCTCGGTCAGCCCCACAGGGCGACAGATCCGCACATTGTATTTCGCGTACTTGTTGAGCGGGACCAGGGTCACCCCTTCGGTCAGATCAGCCTCGACCAGACTAGGCATGTCCGCCGACTTGTCGACGGCCCCCACGTACAGACACGCGTGTGACCATGTGGACTGTGTGAGGTACTTGATGGCCGTGCTGATGCGGCTATTGCCGTCCACAAGCAGGATGTCGCCTGGCTCGATCACCTGCAGGATGCGATCGATGGGCGTGGTGTCATGCTGCTGATAGTCCGGTCGCGGCTTGCTCAGATAGCCCGCGAGCGCACGGCCAAGGGTACGGGTGATTTTCAGCATCGTCAGGTTCCTTGCTGCGAATGGCGGGGCCAAACATACCCTAAGGCCGGGGAAAATGCAGGTATGCTGCGGCCCAACTGGCGACGGAGAGCCCCCCCCATGAGCATCGCCCGCGAAGAAAACTTCGGACCTGTTCTGTGAATGCTGACGTATCGGGATGAAGACGAGGCGGTGGCCATCGCGAAAGACAGCGACCATGGGCTGTCGGGGCAGGACTGGGGAGAGTTCGAACGTGCCCGCCGCGTGGCCCGTCGACTGCGTACCGGCATGGTGCACAGCAACGGGGCGGGCATGGATTTCAATGCGCCGTCCGGCGGTTACCGCCAAACGGGCATTGGACGCGAGTGGGGCCTTGAGACTCAGTGGTGGTGATGGTCGCCATGGGCATGCACGTGCCCGTGGTCGATCTCTTCTTCGGTGGCGTCACGAATGCTGACGACTTCCACGTCGAAATACAGCGTCTGGCCGGCCATTTCATGATTGCCGTCGATGGTGACCTTGTCGCCGTCCACCGCCTTGACGGTGATGTGCTGGTGACCGTGCTCGCCCTGGGCGGTGAACACCATGCCCGGCTCGATATGATCGACGCCGCGGAACATGGACTTGTCGATACTGTGAATCAGGTCAGGGTCGACCTCGCCATAGGCCAGCTCGGGCGGAATCACAGCCTTGAAGGAATCCCCGACCTTCTTGCCCAGCAATTCGTTTTCCAGCCCCTGGATCAGGCCATGAGAGCCATGCAGATACATCAGCGGTTCACCGTCGGCGGACGTGTCGAGCACCTCCCCTTCTGCGTTCTTGAGGGTGTAATGGATTTCTACTACGGAGTGCTTGCCGATTGCTGCTGTCATGTCGTGGTCCTGACGGGTGATTGAATGAATTTTCCGGAGGGCATTATTCAGCAAACAGCCAGCCGGGGAAAGCCTGAAGAGCACACCGGGCACCTCGCTCTCCCCCTTGAAAGACGGGGCCTGTAGCACCAACTGTCACAGTCGCCCGGGAGGGCACTCAAAATCTTCTGTGCTATAGTGCCCCGGCTTCAAGAAAACCCAACTACAAGGGAGTCACAGCAACGTGAACAAGCAGAGAGTACTCAGCAAGCCCACTACCACGTGGCACGGTGTTGCACCGCGCCTTCTCGGATTGTCCTGCGCCGTCGGCCTGGCCGCCCTCAGCAGCCCGGGAGCCATGGCCCAGTCCGGCGGCACCAGCGCCGAAATCGAAGAGATCATGGTGATTTCCTCCACGCGTCGCCCTGAGTCACTGGCTACCGCGAATGCCAGTGTTGCCGTCATGTCGGCGGAAGAACTGCGTCTGATTTCGCACCAGCACATCCAGGAGGCCGCCAACCGGCTCGCCGGCGTGAACATCAACCGCAACAACGGCCAGGAAAGCCTCACCTCCATCCGCTCCCCCGTATTGACGGGAGCCGGCGCGTGTGGCGCCTTCCTGCTGGCGGAGCAGGGCATTCCCCTGCGTGCGGCGGGTTTCTGCAACGTGAATGAACTGTTCGATGCCAACAGCGAGAATGCCGAGCGCATCGAAGTCATTCGTGGACCAGCCACGGCCTATTACGGCTCCAATGCCGTGCACGGCATGATCAATGTGGTCCTGCCCAATCCGCGTGATGGCGGCGATGTCATGCTCGAGGCCGGTCCGCGCGGCACCAAGCGCGCGAACTTCACGATCGGCAATGACTACGGCAACTTCAAGCACATGATCCTGGCCAATGGCACGCGTGAGGAAGGCTTCCGCGACGACAGCGGCTACGATCAGCAGAAACTGTCCTGGCGTTACCAGTACACCACGGCCGGTGGCTATGCCCTGGACGGCGGCTTCACTGTGACCAACCTGAATCAGGAGACAGCCGGCTACGTCGAAGGCAAGGACAACTACAAGAACAAGGCATTGTGGGACACCAACCCCAATCCGGAAGCCTACCGCGACAGCAAGAGCATGCGGGCGTGGACCAGCGTGAGCAAGGAGTTCGACAACGGCTGGGAAATAGTGGCCACACCTTACTACCGCAAGGCCGACCTCAACTTCATCCAGCACTTCCTGCCCGGTCTGCCCACCGAGGACAATCAGCACAGCAGCCTTGGCCTGCAGTTCGGCAGCTACAAGGACCTGAGCGAAGACACCATGATCTCCTTCGGCATGGACGTCGAAGCCACCGAAGGCAGCCTGCTGCAGGAGCAGCGTTTCCCGACAGTGGGTGCACCGGCACTGGTCGCCCAGACGCCTGTCGGCAAGCACTATGATTACGATGTGGACGCCACCCAGATGGCCCCGTTCGTGCACATGGAGCATTACTGGGACAACGGCTTCGACGTCTCCCTGGGCCTGCGCTACGAGCGCATGGAATACGACTACGACAACCGCATGTTGACCGGTCGTACCAAGGACAACGGCGTGGCCTGCGGTTTCGGCGGCTGTCGCTACAACCGTCCTGCCGATCGCAGCGACACCTTCGCGAACTGGGCTCCCAAGCTCGGCATCCGCTACCAGATCAACGACACCCACAATGCCCAGCTGCGCGTGAACAAGGGCTACCGGGCCCCTCAGGCCACCGAGTTGTACCGTCTGCAGAACACGCAGAGCGTGGCTGATCTGGATTCCGTCGAGATCGACAGCTACGAGCTGGGTCTGGAAGGCGCGGCCAATGCCTGGCAGTACCAGATCACCGCTTATTACATGGACAAGGACAACGAGATCATCACCGACAGCGCTCGCATCAATCTGAACAACAGCCACACGAAGCACCGTGGCCTGGAGCTCAGCGGCGCCTACGAGCTGACCGAATCTCTGCGTCTTGCCGGTGCCTACAACTTCGCCCGTCACACCTACGAGAACGATGAGTTCTCCGGCGGCGTGAACATCAATGGCAACGATGTGGACACCGCACCGCGCCGCTTCGGCAGCGTGCAGCTGCAATGGCAGGCCACGCCCACGCTCTTCGCCGAACTCGAGTGGGTGAACTCCGGGGCTTACTACAGCAACCCCGAGAACCTAAACCGCTACGAGGGTCACGACCTGCTCAACCTGCGTGCGCGCTGGCAGGCCACGTCCGACCTGACCTTCGCGGCGAATCTTCTCAACCTGACCGACGAGATGTATGCCGAGCGGGCGGACTTTGCCTTCGGGCGTGACCGCTACTTCACTGGCGAGCCGCTGCGTGCATTCGTGTCCGTGAACTGGCGCTTCAACTGAGCCAGAGCTCCCGGCACTGACCCAGCGCTGAAGACCGATGCCCGTCCCGACACTGTCGGGGCGGGCATTTCTGCTTATAATCCCGGCAGAAACGCCATTCAGGAAATGCCATGAGCTTGCGCGAGAACGCTGACTCCCCTCTGCAAAGCCTGTTGCGCTATTTCGCGCAGGGCACCGGCACCGCGCTGAAGCCCATCCCCCACGCCGACACGCGCATCGATCGTCTGATGCACTCTGACGCCTTCCCGGCGGGCAGTCTGCGGCCGGCGGCCGTGCTGATCCCCATCGTGCATCATGAAGGCCGTTATGCGGTGGTGCTCACCCAGCGCACCGAGCAGCTGAGCAGCCACCCGGGGCAAGTCAGCTTCCCCGGAGGGCGGCGCGATGCGGCGGATGAATCCAGCATTCACACAGCGCTGCGTGAAAGCCAGGAAGAGATAGGCCTGCCCCCTTGTGCAGTCACGGTGCTGGGGAGCCTGGGCGATCTGCTGATGTCCTCTGGCTATTGCGTGACGCCCATCGTGGGCTTGATCGCCGACGACACGCCGCTTTCACCCTCGCCTCACGAAGTGGCACACCTCTTTCGCGTTCCGCTGCAGCTGGCGCTGAATGTCAGCAGCTTCGAACGCGTGCAGGTCTCGACACCGGAAGGGGACCGGGAGCTGCTGCAGATGCACTACGACGGTTATCGGATATGGGGGGCTACCGCCACGATTCTGTACCATCTGGCACAGGAAATTGCGCGCCACTGAGGCGGATTCTCAATCGCCGTGCAGAAGCATGTCGCGCTCATCGCTCTCGACATGCGTCGCCGGGCTCTCCACAGGATGACAGACGCGATTGCGGCCCTGCGTCTTGGCCTGCAGCAACCAGGCATCGGCGCGGCGCACGAAGCCACTGGCATCGTCGCGATCGGCTGCCGTGTGGACATCGACACCGATGCTGCAACTAAGCGCGAGCGTGTTGCCCTCCCAGTGCACCGGCGTTCCCGTCACCACGGTACGCAGGCGCTCAGCCAGCACACAGGCGGCGTGCAGCGAGGTGTCCGGCAGAATGATGGCAAACTCCTCGCCGCCATAGCGACAGGGAATGTCCAGGCGTCGCACAGTGTTCCGGATCAGGCGCGCCACATGGCGAAGCGCCATGTTGCCGGCCTCGTGCCCCCAGGTGTCGTTGAAGCGCTTGAAGTGATCCAGATCGATCATCAGCAGGGCCATGGACTTTCCGGAGCGTCGAGAGCGCTCCATCTCGAGATCGAGCGCCTGGGCGAAATGCCGGTAATTGAAGAGTCCCGTGAGTTCGTCGGTATGCACGAGGGCGCGCAAGCTCTCCAGCTCGCTGCGCAGTCTGACCAGCTCTGCCTGCATGGGACACGCGTCCCCTTGCGGACAGGCTGGAGAGACGCAGGTGGAAGAGCCGGCAACGTGCATGCTGTGCCCGCCTAGGCGAAGACTTCCTGCAGGAAATCGGCCACGGCGCGCTGAGCACGGGCATTGGCCAGATCGTTGTAGACCGTTCCCAGAACCTGGTCGTGCGCCGCAGGATTGGTGAACGCATGCTGCGTCCCGCCATAGACATGCACCTGCCAGTCTGCGCCGGCATCGCTCATCTCCTGCTGGAAGACCTGCACCTGGGAAGGCGGGCCCATGGGATCGTCGTGCCCGTGCAGACACAGCACCCGGGCGCGGATGCGCTCGGCGGGCTGAGCACCGGCGCCGAGCAACCCGTGAATGCTGACCACCCCTTCCACATCGGCGCCTGAGCGGGCCAGCTCCAGCACCGCCATGCCACCGAAGCAGTAACCAATGGCGGCAATGCGCTCGGCGTCCACATGGGGCAACTGGCGCCCTGCGGCCAGTGCCGCATGCATGCGCCGCCGCAGCAGCGCACGATCACTGGCGTAAGGCGTCATCAACGCTGCATTGCCGGCGGTGTCACCATCGCGGCCGAACACGCCCTTGCCATAGATGTCGACGGCGAAACCGCACCAGCCCAGCTCCACCATGCGTTCGGCAGCGCCGCAGGCGAACTCGCGCCGCCCGCTCCAGTCGTGAGCAACCAGCACCAGCGGACGTGGTTCGCTGCAAGTCTCATCCCAGGCGAAATACCCTTCGAGGGCGACATCACCATCCTGATAATCGATGTAGTCCGTCTTCATGGCAGAGCTCCTGGAAAGGCAGGCGTTTACAGTCTGGCGAGAATGGCGTCGGCCGCGCTTTCGACGATGCCGCCCGCCGGCTCCACTGCCAGGTGCGTGACCACGCCGTTGTCGACGATCATGGCGTAGCGCTTGCTGCGCGTACCCATGCCGAAACCGGTGGCATCCAGCTCCAGACCGACGGCCTTGGTGAAGCTGCCGTTGCCGTCACCCACCATCAGGATCTCTTCGGCATTCTGGGACTTGCCCCAGGCGTCCATGACGAAGGCATCATTGACTGACAGGCAGACGATGGTATCCACGCCCTTGGCCTTGATCTGATCGGCCAGCACGACATAGCCGGGAAGATGAGTGACGGTGCAGCCAGGGGTGAAGGCTCCCGGCACTGCGAACAGCACGACCTTCTTGCCGGCGAAAATGGCGTCGGTGGTGATATCGGTGGGGCCTTTCTCGCCCATGATCTTGAGAGTTGTTGCGGGAATCTTGTCGCCGACTGCGAGGCTCATCGTAAGGTCTCCATAGGGAAATGACGGATTGGTCCAGGCAGGCCGCGTCTGTCTCGACATCGGCACCTCGCAGGTGCTCTTTGCGGCCCGCTGCCGCGATGGTAGCAAACTTTGCCCTCGCGAGGGCAAGGCTCAGTCGGAGGCGTCCGGGGCGGTGGTGAGCAGCACTGACTCGATCCAGGCGAGGTGCGAGGACACGCGCTCGTAGATGCCGACGGCACCGTAGAGGCCCTGGGCCGGCGGCATGCCGGCGGATCCGGCCGCGGCAGCGGGACTGGCCACTTCGCCCACGGCGATGCCCGCGAGCTGCCAACCCAGCGTGGTTTGCAGCAGAGCTGGTCCGCCGCTGTCGCCAAGGCCTGGAACGCCCTCGAGTTCGACGGCAGCGTTGTCGGGAAGACGTGGGTCGTCGAAGTTCAGACGCAAACGCTGCGCTGCCACCGTGACTATATTGCGTGCCAGGCGGAAGCGGCCATCGTCATGTTCGATGCCCGTGGTGCCCAGTCCGAAATAGCCCCAGCCCAGCAGGGTGACTTCGCGGCCCTGTTCGTCACTGTCCCGGTAGAGGGGCACGGGACGTGGCAGGGCCAGCGGCCCGGCAAGGCGCAGAAGTGCCATGTCCACTTCGCGGGCGGCCAGTTGCGGATGATCGCGGAACTGGTAGTCCGGGTGCATTTCGACATGGTCGATGCCCTGCAGTGAGCCGGCAATCTGCACGACATATTCGCCCTGTGACGCGATATGGCGCTGCAGACCGGTCTCCTCGACGCAATGGGCGGCAGTGAGCGCCCAACGCGGATCGATCAGTGTGGCCACGCAGACCTTGCGTTGCGAGCGCTGCTCCAGCCAGAACACGGCAGGAAACTGCGCCTCGCTGGCCGCGTGTCGGGAGTATCCAGTATCATGCCGGATGACAATCGCCTGGGCCGGCAACAAGAGGCTCGACAGCAGACACAGCACTGTCAGGCACAGTGACAGGCTCAGAGCTGGCAGTGGGCGATACCTTGGCAAGTTCAGACATCCATCGAAGACAGGTGACGTTTCATGAGCGACTCACAGGACAACGCGCCGCAAGAGCGCCAGTACGAACAGACCGGGCTGTATCCGCCCGGCGAAAAACCCTTTCGCGTGCTGGCACTGATGGGCTGGCTGGCTGGCGTGGTGGTGTTCATCGCGATTTCCGCCGTGGTGCTCGACCGGCTGCTGATCACGTCGTGAATCAGCGCCGCAGCCGCCGGGCCACTCGCAGGTTCGGCCGCTCACGCTTGCTGCTGGCCATCTTGTAGATGGTGTAGAGGCGCCAGATCATCACCACCGTGGCAAGCACCACGAAAGCCAGGATGCTGGCAATCAGCCATTGCTCCTTGGTCCAGTTTCCGGTTGCAAGCCATTGTTCCAGCATGTTGCATTCCTCCCCCAGTCACGCGTTGTGCGTGCGGCGCATTATGAGCCTGCCGCCGGCCCAAGACCAGCTCAGGCGTTCTCGTCCATCAGTCGGTGCAGTGCCGTCTCGATGTCCTGCAGCCGCTGCAGTGGGTCCTGCAGCTCCAGCAGCGCCTGTTTCTGGGCCGCCGGCAAGGGGATCAGCTCGCTCAGACGCCAGCCCAGTTCCCGGGCATCGTGGTAGTTGATCTGCATGTCGAGCCGCGTGATCACCGGATGGCTGACGAGCTGCTCCAGCAAACTGACGAGCACCTCATGGTCGGCACCCACCGGCACCGGCGCTTCACCGACGTGGTCGGTGGCACAGCGTGCCACGTGTCCCACCAGCAGCTGATCCTTCTCGACACGACAGTCCAGCACCTCGAACTTGCAGCGCGCTTCCACCGTCAGCCCCAGCAGGCCGTTGGGCAACTGGTCCCAGTCGACGATCTGCACGAAGGTGCCCACTCGGTGCACTTGCTGCTGCGTGCCGGGACGCACCACTTCATCGCCCTCGCGCAGCAGGCAGATGCCAAAGCCGGTGCCGGCACGCATGGCACGGCGAATCATGTCCAGATAGCGCTGCTCGAAGATCTGCAGCGGCAGACGCCCCTTGGGAAACAGCACCGACTTGAGCGGGAACAGGGGCAGCACGCCGCTGTCTGCGCTCTCGGTGAAAGTCGGTTGATCAAACACATTTTCCAAGGATTCAGTCATGCAGGAGACTCCGTGAGGATTTCACTGGCCGCCGCGCGCGGCGAGCGCCTGCAGCAGCCGCTGATGAATGCCGCCGAAGCCGCCGTTGCTCATGATCACGATGTCGTCCCCGGCACGCGCCTGCGCGACCAGTATCTGCAGCAGGGCATCAATACTGTTGGCGATCAGGGCCGGCATGGGGCTGGACGCCACCACCGCCGCCAGGTCGAGCTGCACCGTGCCGGCGTCGAACCACACCGTGAGATCGGCGTGACGACAGGCCTGGCCCAGCACCGACTGATGGGTGCCCATCTTCATGGTATTGGAACGCGGTTCGATGACGGCGATCAGACGCCCTGTGCGTCCGGCACTGCGAAATTTCTCGCGCAGTCCGCCGAGGGTGGTGTCGATGGCCGTGGGGTGGTGCGCAAAATCATCGAACACGCGCACCCCGTCGATCTCACCCAGCAATTCCTGACGTCGTTTCACGCCCTCGAAACTCGCCAGCGCCTCGCAGGCCACTCCGATGTCCACGCCAGCATGGTGCGCCGCGGCCACGGCGGCCAGCGCATTGCGCACATTGTGCAGCCCGCTCAGCTGCCAGCGCACGGCGAATGCAGGCCCCGCCACACCGCCGCTGCACTTGCCCAGCTCGAAGGCACTGCCGTCAGCCGCCAGCGGCCGGACGAACCAGGCCAGCGCCTCGTCTGCATGCGGCGGCACGCTCGCGTCGCTGGCCAGCAGCTCCACCGCCTGCCGCTGACTCCAGCAGCCCTGGGCCAGCACGGCGGCAAGATTGGCGTCGTCACGCGGCCAGAGAATGAGGCCACTGCCGGGAATGATGCGAACAAGATGGTGGAACTGGCGCTGTATGGCGGCGAGGTCGGGAAAGATGTCGCCGTGATCGAATTCCAGATTGTTGAGAATGGCCGTGCGCGGCGAGTAGTGCACGAACTTGGAACGCTTGTCGAAGAATGCGCTGTCGTATTCGTCAGCCTCGACGACGAAGAAGGGCGAGTCGCCCAGATCGGCAGAGGCGGGGAAATTGCGCGCCACGCCGCCGATCAGATAGCCGGGCTTGAGGCCGACTTCACGCAGAATCCACGCCAGCATCGCGCTGGTGGTGGTCTTGCCGTGGGTGCCCGCCACGGCCATGACCCAGCGGCCGCGCAGCACGAAGCGCGCCAGCCACTGCGGCCCGGAACAATAGTCGAGCCCCTGCTCCAGCGTGTATTCCACGGCCGGGTTGCCGCGCGACATGGCATTGCCGATGACCACAAGATCAGGGTGAGGCTGCAGGTGGCTGGCACTGAAACCCTGCTGCAGCGTGATGCCCTGCGCCTCCAGCTGCGTGCTCATGGGTGGATAGACATTGGCATCGGAACCGCTCACGGTGTGGCCGAGCTGTTTGGCGAGCACCGCCAGGCTGCCCATGAAGGTGCCGCAGATGCCGAGGATGTGGATATGCATGCTGAGTGTTCTCTGTAGTCGTCGGAGTCTTCGTCGGGCCTGTCGATGCACCTGCCGTGCGGGGATGCCGCGCCGCGCTGAAGCCGGCCCGGATTGTCTCAGAATAGTGCCTCCAGTAACATCCGCGACTGTCGCCCCTGCCCGCCGCACCAGCGCAAGGCTGCCATGTCGCCCGAATCCCTGTGGAATTCTTCCGTTCGCGTCTACCGCCTGCCGCAGGTCAGCGAGACCTGCCTGCGCCTGCAGAACGAGCACCAGCTCGACGTCAATCTCCTGCTCTTCGCCCATTGGTACGGCAGGCATCATGGAGCGCTTGCGCCCGAGCAGCTCGACGAACTGCTCGCCTTCACTCGGCCCTGGGCCAGCGAGGTGGTGCGTCCGCTGCGCCATGCCCGCAGTTGGATGAAGCAGGCACTCGCGAACGAGTCGTCCGCCGTGCTGCCACCGCAGCCGTGTGCGCAGTTGCGCGAGCGTATCAAGGCAGTGGAACTGCAGAGCGAACAATTGCAGCAGCAGATCATGGAGTCGCTGTGCGAGCGCTGGCTGACGCGGCAGCCAGACCAGCCAGCGCGCACGCTGACAGCGCAGCAGGAGGACATTGCGGCCAATCTGCGCGCAGTGGCCGAGGCGTCAGCTGTCACACTCACCCCTGCCCTGCTGGCCCTGCTCGACACTCTGCAGCAGGCCGCGCACTCAGACTGACTTGCGCACGCCTTCCCAGCGCTTCACGATGCCAGTGTCGATGTCGAACAGGTCGAGCACCCGCCCGACGCTGTGATTGATGATGTCGTCGATGGTCTGCGGATTGTTGTACAGCGCGGGCATGGGCGGCGCGATGATGGCGCCGAGCTGGCAGGCCTTGAGCAGCAGCTCGCAGTGCCCGAGATGCAGCGGGGATTCGCGCGGCATCAGCACGAGCCGGCGACGCTCCTTGAGCACCACGTCGGCGGCGCGCACCAGCAGATTGTCGGCATAGGAATGCACGATGCCCGAGAGCGTCTTCATGGAACACGGCGCCACGATCATGCCGTCGGTGCGGAAGGACCCGCTGGCGATCGACGCCGCCATGTCGTTGATGGGATGCACCACGTCGGCCAGGGCCAGCACATCGGCCAGCGCCCAGGGTGTCTCGATGGCGATGTTCATCTTCGCGCTCTGCGAGATGACCAGATGGGTTTCCACGTCCGGCACGCACTTCAGGATTTCCAGCATCCGGATGCCATAGATCAGGCCACTGGCGCCCGACAGACCAATCGTCAATCGCATGTTGTGTTCTCGCGTGTCCGGCCGGGCGCACCCGGCATGCAGGAGGGGCTTGCGTTGCCTTGCCCTTGGTGGCCGGGTAAGATCGCGGCTTCCTTCAACGATCTGCCGAGCAGGTTTCCACCATGGCCAAAGCCAATCTCTTTTATGCCCAGTCGGGCGGTGTCACTTCCGTCATCAATGCCAGCGCCTGCGGCGTCATCGAGACCGCACGGCAGCACAAGGACAGGATAGGCAAAGTCTATGCGGGCCGCAACGGCATCATCGGTGCCCTGCGTGAAGAGCTGATCGACACCAGCAAGGAATCGGCAGCCACAATTGCGGCCTTGCGTCATACGCCGGCCGGCGCCTTCGGGTCCTGCCGCTACAAGCTCAAGGGCTTCGAGGAAAACCAGGCCGAATACGAACGCCTCATGGAAGTCTTCAGGGCGCATAACATTCGTTATTTCCTCTACAACGGCGGGGGCGACTCCCAGGACACCGCGAACAAGGTGTCGCAGCTGAGCATCCGCATGGGCTTCCCCATCCAGTGCATCGGCGTGCCCAAGACGGTGGACAACGACCTGCCCATCACCGACAACTGCCCGGGCTTCGGCTCGGTGGCCAAGTATGTCGCCGTGTCCATCCGCGAGGCCGGCCTCGATGTCGCGTCCATGTGCGAAAGCTCCACGAAAGTGTTCGTGATGGAAGTGATGGGTCGCCACGCGGGCTGGATCGCCGGCGCTGCCGGACTGGCTGCCGAACAGGAAGGGGACGCCCCGCACATCATCCTGTTCCCCGAGATTGCCTTCGACCAGAAGAAATTCCTCAAGAAAGTGCAGAGCTGTGTGAAGGCTTATGGCTATTGCGCCATCGTCGTGTCCGAAGGCGCGCAGAACAAGGACGGCAGTTTCCTCGCCGAGGCTGGCGGCAAGGATGCCTTCGGGCATGCGCAACTGGGCGGCGTGGCACCTTTCGTGGCCGAGATGGTGAAGAAGGAACTGGGTTACAAGTACCACTGGGCCGTGTCGGATTATCTGCAGCGTGCCGCACGCCACATCGCCTCCGCCACCGACGTGGAGCAGGCCTATGCCATGGGCAAGGCAGCGGTGGAATTTGCCCTGGCGGGCAAGAATGCCGTGATGCCCACCATCGTGCGCAAGAGCGGCAGGAAATACAGCTGGAGCGTGGGGGAAGCGAAACTCTCAGAGGTGGCGAACGTGGAGAAGACCATGCCGCGCAGCTTCATCAGCGCCGACGGCTTCGGCATCACCCAGGCCGCACGCGACTACTTCGCCCCGTTGATCCAGGGCGAGGACTATCCGCCCTACAAGAACGGCCTGCCGCAATACGCGCGCCTGAAGAAGGTGCTGGTAGAGAAGAAGCTCAAGCCCTGGAAGAGCTGAGCCGACTGCGGGCGCGGCGCTGCAGTGCAGGGCAGCGCCACCCTCGGCGGTGAGTCAAGGCGCCAGACGTTCCACTTTCCAGTGCTCGCCTGGCTGCAAGGTGTATTCGTAACGATCGTGCAGCCGGTGCGCTCCGCCTTGCCAGAATTCGATCTGCAGAGGCCGCACGCGATACCCGCCCCAGAACTCCGGCAGGGGAATCTCGCCTTCCTGATACTTGCGACCGATCGCCTCCCACTGCCGCAACAACACGTCCTTGGACGCCAGCGGTCGACTCTGCGCGGAGGCCCACGCAGCGAGCTGACTTTCCCGCGGACGCGCAAGGAAATACTCCCGCGATTCCGCTGCACTCACCTTTTCGGCCACGCCGGATATCTCCACCTGCCGCTCGATGGCATGCCAGGGAAAGTGCAGACTCACTTTCGCGTTGCAACCGATTTCGCGTGACTTGCGACTCTCGTAATTGGTGAAGAACGTGAAGCCTTTCTCGTCGACGCCCTTGAGCAGCACGATGCGCTGACTGGGCTGCCCGTCCTTGCCCACGGTGGCCACGGTCATGGCATTGGCATCGGGCAGCCCCGTGTCGATGGCATCCTGCAGCCAGCGTGCAAACAGATCGAGGGGATTGGCCGACAGATCGGCGTCAACGAGTTCGCCCTTGAGATATTCGCGGCGCAGCGCTTGCAGTTCCATGGTCGTTCCTTGCGATGAAGCGGGTTACCAACGTGGCAGTGGACAGACGCTGGCGCTCAGCGCACGAAATCGCCGTATTCCCAGACCTGGGGACGAATGGTGCCGCTGGGATAGTAGAAGGTGCCCGGCCCGTGCTTGTCATTGGCGAAGAATTCGCCGACGTACTTCTGACCGTCCGGCCAACGGTAAGTTCCACGGCCGTGGTAGAGATCATTCTGGAAGCCGCCGGTGTAGTTCTCGACGTTCTGCGACAGCCAGAATTCGCTGTACTTGTTGGGCGTCCAGTCCTTCACGCCGAAGAAATACGAACCCTGACCTTCGCGCTTGTCGTTGCGCCACTCGCCGATGTAGAGATCGCCGGTGCCGCTCCAGTAAGTGCCACGCCCACTGCGGATGCCCATCTCCCAGTTGCCGTCGTAATAGGCCCGGGTGGTGACAGTGAGCATCTGCTCCAGCTTGCCGTTGCCGTGGTACTTGCCGTCCTTGAAGTTGCCCCGGTAGATGTCCTTGCCCACATTGGTGGTGATCTCCAGCGTGCCGTAACCGTTCTGGCAATCGCCGAACACGCAGGCGCGGCTGATCTCACGCAGCTCGAACTCGGGCTGGCGCAGTTCCATGGGTGCCGCCGGTTGCTGAGCCTGCGCGACCGAGGCACACACGAGTCCGGCGAAGACGAGAGCGAATGCTTGAAAGCGCGGTGCTCGATGGTTCATGGTGTTTCTCCTGTTCCCTTGCCTGAGGCGGCTCACCCGATGTGGCGCAGCACGGTGAGCGGACTGGTATTGACGACGCGACGGGTGGCCATCACTCCGAGCACGGCGATCACGCCCATGCCGATGAGCGGCCCGGCGAGCCAGGCCCAGTAATGCAGGGTGAACTCCTGCTGGAACACCTGCGTCTGCAGGTAGTACAGGCTGCCTTCCGCACCAAGGGTCGCGATGAGACCAGCAATGAGGCCGATGCCGGCAAATTCAATGCAGAGGCTGCTCAGGATGAGCTTGCGCCCTGCCCCGAGCGTGCGCAGGATCGCGTTCTCGCGGAAGCGCTCGTCCAGCGTGGCCGTCACGCAGGCCAGCAGCACCAGCGCGCCGCAACCCAGCACCAGGTAGGCGATCAGCTCGATGGCCGAGGTCACCTGGGCGATGATGGTCTGGATCTGGGCGATCAGCGCGTCGATCTCGATGACCACGATCGTCGGGAACTGGCGCAGCAACTCGTTGATCAGCACCTTTTGCTCGGTGGCCATGAGCGCCGTGGAGAGATAGGTGCCGCCCAGACCGTCCAGCGTGCCGGGCGAGAAGATCACGAAGAAGTTCGGCTGCATGGTGTCCCAGCGCACGCTGCGCAGACTCTGCACCTGGGCCTCGATGTACTGGCCCTGCCCGACGTCGAATTCGATGATGTCGCCCAACTGCGCGCCCAGGCGTTCGGCGTAGTCGTCTTCCAGCGAGACGAAGCCGGGCTGCGGGTCATCGCCCCACCAGGTGCCTGCCACGATCTCGTTGTCGCGAGGCAGCTGGGACGTCCAGGTCACCTGCCGGTTGCTGACGCGGCGACGGCCGTCCTCGCCCTCCTCGCCCTCGGCAGCGGCCCCGGCGCCGGACTGCCCGCCCGCACGTTCGGTCACGCTGTTCTGCTCGCCCTCGTCAGCATCGTCTTCGTCCCAGCGCGGTCGCGGGGTCTCGCCGTTGATGCGGGTGATGCCGGCGCTCATCATCGGGAAGAACTGATTGGGCTCGACGCCATTGCTGCGGAAGAAGGTATCGATGCCTGCCACCTGTTCGTCGGTGACATTCATCAGGAAATGGTTGGGCGTGTTCTCGGGTATCTGGGCCTGCCAGTCCTCCACCAGATCGGTGCGCAGCAGTGTCAGCACCAGCAGACACATGATGGTGAGCGAGAACACCAGCACTTGCAGGGTGTTCTGCTTGCGGCGGCGGCGCGTGGCCGACATCGCCAGCTTCCAGGCACTGCCCGCCTTCATGCCGACACTGGTGCTGGAGCGCAGCAGCCACCAGGACAGCCCGGAGAGCACGATCACCACGCCGGCCACGGTCAGCACCAGGATGGCGGTCAGCACCACGTCCTGGCTGTACCAGAGCATTAAATCGGCTAAGACGATGGACAGGCCAATCGTTACCAAG
>JALREE010000257.1 GCA_023256835.1 Pseudomonadales bacterium
GGGGAGGTCTGGCTGCCCAGCGGCACAAATTCGCCCAGCGGATTGCGCACAAAGATCTGATTGTTCTCCAGGATGGCCGCCATCACCAGAAAGCCCTGGCGACCGCGGTGCGCCGGATCGACCGTGATGCGGCCCAGCACGTCGAAGCGCTGGGTGGGGGTGACGCGATTGCTGTAGGACGCGCCGCCATCGGTGGTGACACCGCCGGCGAACATGGCGCTGCTGCGGCCGCCCTGAAGGCTGGTGTTGCGACCGACACCGATCAGCGCCGAGCTCTCGTAGCGCGCCGTGAGCTGGTAGGGCCCGTTGTTCTTGCCACAGCTGGTGTCGCCGGTCGAGCTGGTCAGGGTATTGGCCAGCACCGCATAGGTGCCGGCCGGCAGCGTACGCTCGATCTGGGAATTGCAGCCCGTGCCGCCATCGTCGTCGATCTCCAGCACTTCCGAGCGGGAATTCATCAACACCAGCACGGAATCCAGACTGCCGGAATTCATGTTCAGCGTCACCCGCGTCGACTGGGCCAGGTCCAGCTGGTACACATCAGTGAGGCTGGTGTCGGTGCCGCCTCCGACCAGCTGCTGAACTGTGCAATCTCCCGAGTTGAGCGTGCCTGTCACCCGTCCGAAGTCGAGTCTCGACACGGGACATCGCGTGTAGCCCTCATAGAGTGTGGTGGCGCCGGCGATATCGTCGGGCTGCAGCGTGTAGAGATTGCCGATGCTGGCGCGCATGATCGAGCTGGCATTCTGCTCGTGCCCCATGCCGATGACGTGGCCGAGTTCATGCAGGGCCACGCGGGTGAAGTCGGTGCCACGATTGCTGTCGAAGGGGCCGTCGTAGATGTCGAAGCGGCTGTTGCTGTTGAAGACGATGTCGGCCTGCGTGATATCGGAGGCACCGAGCTGATTGGCTTCGGTGTAGACCAGGGTCACCGCCAGCACACTGGTGCCGTAGTCGTTGCCACAGACGGCGCTGGTGAAGTCCGCTCCGTTCACATGGTCGCCAGTGCCGGACGGAAAGCCGGTGGCCGTGGCGCTGGCACGATAGCCATTGCACGGGTCCCGGTAGCTGTCCAGCAGCGTGAACTCGAACGGCGTCTTGTCGTCCCATTCCTGCGCGGCGCGGCGCAGGGCATTGCTCCAGGCCTGACCGCTGGCTGCCACACCTGGAATGCCGATATGCAGGTGCGTGCTGCCCCCCGGCCATTTCGAGCCGTTCACGGAAAAGCTGTAGGCGCTGAGACTGAGTGCCGCGAGCAGGGCCGAGAGAATCCACTTCAGCATGAGGCGTGGCTTCCTGTCATGGCTGCTGCACCAGCGCCCGCACCGAGCGCTTGAACTCGTCCACCGGCATGGGCGCACTGGCGGCCATGGCACTCAAGGACTCCTGCACGATCACGCCCTTGGCTACGCCCTTGCTGAACGTGTTCATGGCCGCGGTCACCGGCGCCTGCTCCGGGGCGGACACGCCGAGCACGGGCTCGTGATGCGCCGTCAGCACGCCTGGCCGGCCATCGGCACGCGGCTCGATGAGGAAATGCCCCTGGGACCAGCCCACGAGCGGATTGACCTGCGGCCGCGTCAACGACTCCACGAAATAGAAACCCGTCTCGCCCACCTGGGGCAGTTGCAGGTCGGTGACTTCCAGCCGCTGCCCGCCCACGGTGCCACCCAGGAAACGCAGGGTGAGGGTGCTGGAGGCGTGCTCGCCCTTGAGCAGCTCCAGCACCTCGAAGTCGACCCAGGTGTGGATCATGCCCTCGGCATCGCGGCGCGCCTCCACGGCACGAACACGCCCCTCGAACACCAGTTCGGCGTGATCGACCACCTCCTGAAAGCTCATTTCCAGGACGATACTGGCACGGGCAGACAGCGTGCAAAGCGAGAGCAGCAGGCTGAAAGCCATCAGCTGCCAGAGAGCAACACCCGTTGCGTCAATTTTCTCCATAATCGGATCACCATAATCGATTGAAGCGCAGTGCGCCGGACAGCCCGAGAATGCCTCCTGGCTGCGCCAAGCATCGGGCCATATGCGCTATTCCGCTAGCGTCTGACAGAACTTCCTGCTGCTGCCCTGATCAGAAGCCCTGCTGGTAGCTGCCGTCCTGGATGCGCCGCCACCAGTCCTCGTTGTCCAGGTACCACTGAACGGTGCGCGCCAGACCTTCCGCGAAGCCGGCAATCGGCCGGTAACCCAGCTCGCTCATCAGCTTCTGGGCATTGATGGCGTAACGCGTGTCGTGCCCGGGACGATCGGTGACGAAGCTGATCAACGTGGTGCTGGCCGCGCCCTTCGCGGCGGGGCACTGCGGGAAGCGGTCACGCAGATTCTCGTCCGTCTTGAAGAAGCCATCCACGAGCTGACACAGCAGCTTCACGGTGTCGATGTTCGCCCACTCGTTGTTGCCGCCGACGTTGTAGGTCTCGCCCGGCGTGCCCTTCTCGATCACCAGCTCAATGCCACGGCAGTGGTCCTCTACATACAGCCAGTCGCGGATCTGCTGCCCGTCACCATAGATGGGCAGCGCCTTGCCATGCAGGATGTTCAGCAGGCACAGCGGAATCAGCTTCTCGGGGAAGTGGAAAGGCCCGTAGTTGTTGGAGCAGTTGCTGGTGGTGACGCGCAGACCATAGGTGTGATGATAAGCACGCACCAAGTGGTCCGACGACGCCTTGCTGGCCGCATAGGGCGAGTTGGGCGCATAGGGCGTGGTTTCCGTGAAGGGCGGGTCCTGCGGGCCGAGGGTGCCATAGACCTCGTCGGTGGACACATGATGGAAGTGATGCGCGAGTTTATGCGGGCCGTCCAGCCACACTTTCTTCGCGGCCTTCAGCAGCGAATGCGTGCCGACGATGTTGGTGGTGATGAAGGCGTCCGGCCCCGTGATCGAGCGATCCACATGGCTTTCGGCGGCGAAGTGCACGAGGGTGTCGACGCGGTGCTCGCGCAGCAGGGATTCCACGAGCGCCTGATCACAGATGTCCCCTTGCACGAAGCGCAGGCGCGGGTTGTCCCACACACTCTTGAGGTTCCAGGTGTTGCCGGCATAGGTCAGCGCATCGAGCGCGATCACGCGGTCATGCGCGTGCTGCGCCAGCCAGTAGTGGGTGAAGTTGGCGCCGATGAAGCCGGCGGCACCAGTGATCAGAACGGTTCGCATGGGGACAGGTCTCTCTTACTCAAAGTTTCTTCATGACGTCGCGCAAAGCCTCGCGCCAGTGCTGTTGCGGACATTGCAGTTCGTGCAGCGCACGCGACTTGTCCAGCACGCTGTAGGCCGGGCGGCGCGCGGGCGTCGGGTAGCTTTCCGTGGGAATGGGCTGCACGGGAATGGCGTAGTCCAGCAGGCCGAGGCGCAGGGCTTCGTCCTGGATCGCCATCGCGAAGTCGTACCAGCTGGCCACTCCGGCGTCGGTCCAGTGAAAGATGCCTTCCGGCACCTTGTGCGCAATCAGCGCGTGCAGGCACTGCACCAGACTCATCGTGGAGCAGGGCGTTCCTATCTGGTCATCGACCACGCGCAGCGAGTCACGTTCACGCATCAGCCGCAGCATGGTCTTCATGAAATTCTGTTGCCACGGCGAATACAGCCAGGCGGTGCGCACGATGGTGGAACGCTCGGGCAGCAGCTGCATCAGCGCACGCTCCCCCGCCAGCTTGCTCTGGCCGTAAACGCTCAGCGGCGCCACCGGAGCGTCGACTCGATACGGCCGATTGTGCTGCCCGTCGAAGACGAAGTCCGTGGAGAGGTGAATCAGCTGGGTGTCGGCAGCGCGTGCCCACAGTGCCAAGTGGCGCACGCCGTGCTCATTGATGGCGAAGGCCTGGGCGGACTGCGACTCGGCCAGATCCACCGCCGTGAAGGCCGCTGCATTGATCACGATGTCGGGCTGCAGGGCATCGAGGGTGGCTGTGACGCTGGCGGCGTCGGTGATGTCCAAGTCGCTGCGGCTAAGCGGCAACAGCACGTGGTCCTCGAACAAGGTGGAGCGCATGAGGGTCTGACCGAGCTGGCCGTTCGCTCCCGTGATCGCGATGCGGAGTCCCATCTTGTGTTCCCTTGGCGCTGTGCGCTCGCCTGAGGCGTGTTGTTGTTGGCGATGTCCTTGGTCTTGTTGTCGAATTTGCTGGCGGCGTTCAGCGCTCTTCGTAGTACGCCGCCTCGGCAAAGGGACGACCGTCGCGATCCTTGGCCGACAGCACCGGCTCGGCGATGCCCAGTTCGGCCAGCGGCCAGTCGATGCCCAGGGCCGGGTCGTTCCACAGCAGGGAGTGCTCGTCCTGGGGCGCGTAGTAGTCAGTGCACTTGTACACCATCTCCGCGTTGTCACTGGTCACCAGAAAGCCGTGGGCAAAGCCCGGAGGCACCCAGAGCTGACGGTGATTGTCCGCCGAAAGCCGCACGCCCACCCAGCGCCCGAACGTGGGGGAGTGACGGCGCATGTCCACGGCCACATCGAGAATCTCGCCGGCGATCACACGTACCAGCTTGCCCTGGGGCTGCTGCAGCTGATAGTGCAGGCCACGCAGGATGCCCTTGCCCGACTTGCTGTGATTGTCCTGCACGAAACGCAGCCCGGGTGCGATGTCGGCGAAACTGCTTTCGCGCCAGGTCTCCATGAAGAAGCCACGATGGTCGCCATGGACAGTGGGTTCGCAAAGGATGAGGTCGGGAATCGCGGTGGGAGTGAGTTTCACGCTGGGGCCTGTGTCAGTGCTTCTGGTTCAGTTGAGAAAGAATGCCGGGCAGCTCGTCGGCGAAGGAGCCGGCCGGATTA
>JALREE010000197.1 GCA_023256835.1 Pseudomonadales bacterium
CCCGCAGCGCGGCGGCTCCCATCGCCGCCACCGTGCCGCCGACAGCCGTGTCCGGCGCTGAACAGTATCTGCAGGTGGGTGCCTTCGCTGATCTGAATGCAGCCGAGCAGCTCAGCGCCCGACTGCGCAACATGACCTCGCGTCCGGTGTTCATCCGCTCGGTGGAGACCAATGGCGCGCGGCAGATCATGCACCGCGTGCGCGTGGGCCCGATCCCGGACGCCGAAGAGCTGGCCCGCATCACGGACAGCGTGGTTGCCGCTGATCTGGGAAGCCCCTACACTGTGCGCGAATGAAAAAACATCGTGAATTACCGAGTGAGAACGCAATGACGCAGGAGAGAACCGCCATGCAAGACAGCACCGCCCCCGCACGCCAGCCCGGCTCTGCACGCCATCGCGGCACTGTTCTGTGGAGCGCCGTGCTGCTGGCATTCGCGCTGCTGGCGACCACGCTGCAGCCGGTCAGCGCCCAGTTGCCCGTGCCCGGCAATGGAGCCTCCAATGCGCCGTCAGCCGCGCAGATCGTGCCGCGTCCGCCCGAGATCGCTGCCAGCAGCTACATCCTCATGGATGCCGTCACCGGCAAGGTGATCGCGGAGCAGAACGCCGACGTGCAGCTGCCCCCGGCGAGTCTCACCAAGATCATGACGGCCTATATTGCCGAGGTGGAGATCGACAACGGCAACATGAGCCTGGATGACGAAGTGCACATCAGCGAAAAAGCCTGGCGCACCCAGGGCTCAAAGATGTTCGTCGACGTGGACAGCAAGGTGCGGGTGGAGGACATCCTGCGCGGCATCATCATCCAGTCCGGCAACGATGCCAGCGTGGCCATGGCAGAGCATCTGGCCGGCAGCGAAGAAGCTTTCGCCGACATGATGAACCAGCACGCCCAGCGTCTGGGCATGACCAACAGCCACTTCATGAATGCCAGCGGCCTGGACACGGAGGAGGCCTACAACATCATGTCCGCTCGCGATCTGGCGATCCTGGCGCGTGCCACGATCATCGAGCATCCGGCGCATTACAGCATCTACTCCGAACGCGAGTTCACCTACAACGGCATCACCCAGCCCAATCGCAACACGCTGCTGTTCCGCGATCGCACCATTGATGGCATGAAGACAGGCTGGACCACGGCGGCCGGCTATTGCCTGGTGGCCTCGGGCGAGCGTGACGGCATGCGCCTCATCTCCGTGGTCATGGGCACCGCCAGCGAGGACGCCCGTGCGGCCGAGAGTCAGAAACTCATGACCTACGGTTTCCGCTATTTCGAGACGCACAAGCTCTACGACGCCGGCCAGGCCATCAGTGAGGCGCGCGTCTGGTCCGGGCGCGAGGACGTGGTCAATCTGGGCATCACCGAAGAGGTGGTGGCCACGATCCCGCGCGGTCAGTCCGAGCAGTTGCAGGCGAGTCTGAGCGTGGAGGAGACCATCACGGCGCCGATTGCCCAGGGCCAGGTACTAGGCAAGGTGGAGATCCGTCTGGGCGAGGAGATCATCTACCAGGGCGACGTGGCAGCCTTGCAGGCCGTGGAGCGAGCTGGCTTTTTCAAGCGTTTCATGGACTGGCTGACCATGTTCTTCACCAGTCTCTTCAGTTGAGTGCGGCCATGACGGATATCGAACCCCCGCGCATTGCCTTCCCCTGTGCTTACCCCATCAAGGTGATGGGGCTGGCCACACCGCAGTTCCAGCACGAAGTGGTGGCGCTGGTGCGCCGTCATGCGCCGGAAGTGGGGGAAGAGCACATCAGCGTGCGCCCCAGCGCCAATGGCAATTACCTCGCCATCACCATCGTGATCGAGGCCACCGGGACGGAACAGCTGACCGTGATGTTCCAGGACCTCAAGGCGCACACGAGCGTCAAGATGGTCTTATGACTGCGCCCGCCGCCGTCCTGCGGGTGCGGCGTCTGTGCCGGGTGGGTGCTGAGTCTGCCGGCCACGCCGATGCCTTCACTCCCCTCGACTATGTTCCTGTCTGGGACGCCATGCGTGCCTTCACGGCCGCGCGCGATGCCCAGACCCCCGACGAGCTCTGGCTGCTCACCCACAAGAGCGTGTTCACCCAGGGCCAGGCCGGCAAACCCGAGCATCTGCTGCATACGGATGAAATTCCCGTGGTCCAGATCGATCGCGGTGGACAGGTGACCTACCACGGTCCGGGGCAACTGGTGGCCTATCTGCTGCTGGATGTGCGCCGCGCAGGCCTCGGCGTGCGGGAACTCGTCGAGCGCATCGAGCAGAGCGTGATCGACGTGGTGGCTCGGCATGGCATCGCGGCTGAGGGGCAGCGAAAGGCTCCCGGCGTCTACGTGAATGGTGCTAAACTCGCCGCCCTCGGTTTGCGTATCCGCAACGGCTGTTCCTACCACGGTCTGAGCATCAACATCGACATGGACCTGGCGCCTTTCTCCCGCATCAATCCCTGTGGCTATGCGGGCATGGCGGTGACCCAGCTGCGCGATCTGCTCGGTCCAGGGTTGGCAGGTGCAACGCTGTTGCAGGACACGGCCGCGGCCCTGACGACAGCACTGGCCGCGCGTCTTGGCTACAGCCTGGTGGAAGACGCCGAAACGTCTATCTGAAGAACTTCACAGCGCGGCATGCCGCAGAGGACCGTTAGAGAAAATGGCAGACCAGCCCAGACGCAATGTCCTGATCGAAGGTGAAAAGCTGCGTGGCGCCGAGAAGGTGGCCCGCATTCCGGTGAAGGTCATCCCCACCGTGGATCTGCTGAAGAAACCCGACTGGATACGCGTCAAGATTCCCGCCTCGCCCCAGATCTCCCACATCAAGGACACGCTGCGCAAGCACAAGCTCGCCTCGGTGTGCGAGGAAGCCTCCTGTCCGAACCTGGGCGAGTGCTTCAGCAATGGCACGGCCACCTTCATGATCATGGGCGAGATCTGCACCCGCCGCTGCCCGTTCTGCGATGTGGCTCATGGCAAGCCCAAGCCCCTTGCCGAAAATGAACCCCGCGAACTGGCCGAGGCCATTGCCGAGATGCGACTGCGCTATGTGGTGATCACCTCCGTGGACCGCGACGACCTGAAGGACAGCGGCGCGCAGCATTTTGCCAACTGCATCAGCGAGACTCGCCGTCTGAACCCGGACATCCAGATCGAAGTGCTTGTGCCCGATTTCCGCGGCCGCATGGAGATCGCGCTGGATATCCTGGAGAAGACGCCGCCGCATGTGTTCAATCACAATCTGGAGACCGTGCCCCGGCTCTACCGTCAGGCCCGTCCGGGAGCCGACTACAAATGGTCCCTGGAGCTGCTGCGCCGCTACAAGGAACGGGTTCCGAGTGTGACGACCAAGTCCGGCCTGATGCTGGGACTCGGTGAAACCAAGGAAGAAGCCATGGAGGTGATGCGGGACATGAAGGCCCACAACATCGACATGGTCACACTGGGCCAGTATCTGCAGCCCAGTCGCGATCACCTGGCCGTGGCGCGTTTCGTGCACCCGGATGAATTCGAGGAATTGCGCGCCTACGGCGAGGCCCTGGGCTTCAGCCATGTGGCCAGCGGTCCCCTGGTACGCTCGTCCTATCACGCCGACAAGCAGGCGAAGGGCGAACTGATCTGAGCATGCTGCGTTGCTCTGAGGCACGCACACCCACAGGCGGCAGCCCCGGAGGCAGCCGCAGAAGCAGGAAGGGAGTTTGAATGGCACTATTCGGCAGGAATTTCAGCACAGCGCTGCGCCGCTCACTCGGTCGCGCCGGTCTGGTCGCGGCCCTCTTGCTGGCCACCACGGCAACGGCCCAGGCCAACACGCTCGTGCGCATCAGCACCAGTTTCGGGGACTTCACCCTGGAACTGTTCGATGACGTGGCACCGGTCACCGTCCGCAACTTCCTCAATTACGTCGAGCGCGGGGCCTACAACGGCACCTATTTTCATCGTCTCGACGCCGGCTTCGTGCTGCAGGGCGGGGGCTATCGTCTGATTCCCTTTGAAGGTCCGCTGCAGGTGCCGGTTGATCCACCCATCGTGAACGAGTTCCGGGAATCGAACGTGCGAGGGACCATCGCCATGGCCAAGCTCGATGGCGATCCCAACAGCGCCACCAGCGAGTGGTTCATCAATCTGGCAGACAATTCCGCCAACCTGAATGTGCAGAATGGCGGCTTCACCGTGTTCGGCCGCGTGCTGGGAGACGGCATGAACGTGATGGACGCGATCAATCTGCTGCCCGTGTTCGCCCTGGGCACTGTGCAGTCGCAGATTCCCCTGCACAGCACGGATGAGAGCGACGAGCTGACCGTCAACAATTTCGTCACCCTGAATGCCGAAGTGGTGCAGCGCTACAGTTCGGCACTGGCCGTGTTCGAGTCTCAGTCCGGCCTGCTCATGGCCTCTGTCGATGGCGGTGCAAGCCTGGGCGCCTACAGCGTGAATCTGAGTCTGCAGCCGCAGTTGCCGGGCACTGTCTTCCGCCTGAATGCCGACAGCCTGGTGCGCCTGGCCATCCGTCCCATCGGCATGGCGACCTATGCCGACAACAAGCTGCGAATCCCGGCGCTCGAGGTGAACGAGAACGGCAACGTGCGGGTGCTGCGTAATGTCGTGCTGGGTATGACCGATGCCAGCCAGTGGCTGTTCAGCCTGGAATCCTACGAGCCCTGATTGGTTCACCGGCCGTTGCGCAGCGCCTCGCAGAAGCGTTCGATTTCCTCGTCGGTGTTGTAATAGTGCACCGAGGCCCGGTTGAGGTCGCCAAGCCCGCGTGCCCCCAGGTCGAGGGGATTGTTGCGCAGTCGTACCACCGAGGTGTTGATGCCGCGCGCCAGCAGCCGTTGCTGCAGTGAATCGGCCGCCTCACGACTGCTGCTGAAGGTCACGATGCCGCACAGATCGTTCCCGCTCTCATGCACGGTGATGCCAGGCACGTCCCGCAGTTGCTCACGCAGCGTGGCTGCCAGTGTGCGCACCCGCGCTTCGATCCACGGCATGCCGAGGGCGTTCGCGTAGTCCACGGCCACGGCGAGCCCGATCTTGCCGGCCACGAAACACTCCCAGTTCTCGAAGCGTCGCGCGTCCTCGCGCAAGGCGTAGTGCTGCGCATCGCGGAAGCTGGCGGCGTGCATGTCGATCCAGGCGGGCTGCAAGGAGTCGAGGACGCCGCGCCGCACATACAGAAACCCCGTGCCGCGCGGTCCGCGCAGATACTTGCGACCGGAGCCGGTGAGCATGTCGCAGCCCAGTGTCTCGACATCCAGTGCCAGTTGTCCCGCAGACTGACAGGCGTCCAGCAGATAGAGAATGCCGCGTGCCCGCGCCATGGCGCCCGCCTGTGCCGCCGGATGCACCACGCCGCTCTGGCTCGGCACATGCGTCAGGGCGAGCAGCCGCACATTGCCTTCGAGCGCCTTCTCCAGCGCTTCCAGGCACAGGCTGCCCTGCGCAGTGTTCGGCACCACATCAACATGCACCTGGCACGTTTGCGCCAGATGCAGCAGGGAGAGGTAGTTGCTGGCGTACTCTGACTGGCCGGTGACGATGCGATCTCCCGGCTTGAAGGCGATGGCGTGCAGCAAGGTGTTCCAGGCATGGGTGGTGTTTTCCGCCCAGGCGATTTCCTCGGCCTGGCAGTTCAGATGCCTGGCGAAGGCCGTGTAGAAATGCTCGATGGCCGTATTGGCGAGGGCCGCCGCCTCGTAGGCGCCGAGGCGCTGTTCTCGTTGCAGATGTTCCTGCACGGCCGTGCTGACGGCGGTGGGATTCAGAGCAGCTCCCGCGTTGTTGAAGTGCAGCAGATGCGCCGTGCCAGGTGTCTGACGGCGCAGTTCCTCGATGTTGTGGGGCATGGGCGTGGGTCCAGGGCTGGTTGCAAGTGAAGGGGGGCTTCTGTACATTGCCGCCAGCACTATAACCCACCACTCCCTGGAGGACACCATGCTGACTATCTATGGCGGCAGTACCTACAACGCAACCAAAGTCCTGTTCACGGCAGAGGAGCTCGGTGTCCCCTATGAGTACGTGCACCTGAATTTCGCGGCAGGTGAGCACAAGAGTCCGGCGCATCTGGCACGACATCCGCTGGGCAAGATTCCGGCTATCGATCATGACGGCCACTATCTCTATGAGAGCGCCTCTCTCTGCCGTTACCTGGCCAACATCAGTGACAAGCGACTCTACAGTGCCGAGCCCCTGGGGGCCGCGCGCATCGATCAGATGGTGGACATGATCTGCCATCACGTCGGCCGCTGGCTCGCCGTGTACTTCTATCAGGAAGTCGTGATGATGAAGTACTACAAGAAGGCGCCGGATGAGAAGGCCATCGCGGAAGCCCACGGCTTTCTGGAACAGCAGTTGCCTTTCGTGAATCAGACCCTGCAGGACAATCGCTTCCTGTGCGGCAACGAGATCACGCTGGCCGACACCATCGCCCTGCCGTACTTCCACGCGCTGGAAGCCACCTCTTTCAAGCTCGACGCCTGGCCGGCCATCGCGCGCTGGTATGCCGAACTGAAGACGCGTCCGGCATTCCTGCGCGCGCTCGCGAAGATGCCCGCCTGATTCCCCCGGCGGCGTGCTGACGTGAGCCTGACGCTGCCCGCTGAGTGGCCCGTGCTGATTGTCGGTGCCGGGCCCGCCGGCTTGATGGCCGCAGAGCAGATCGCCGCTGCCGGCGTGCCTGTCCATGTCATCGACGCCATGGCGTCGCCTGGACGCAAGTTCCTGCGTGCAGGCATCGGCGGACTCAATCTCACGCACGCGGAACCCGCGACCGAATTCCTGCAGCGCTATGACTCTCCCTCCCGCGTCGCCCCATGGCTGCAATGCCTGGATGCCGAGGGTGTGCGCGCATGGGCTGCCGGCCTGGGCGTGGCGACCTTCGTGGGCAGTTCCGGCCGCATCTTTCCTGTGGGGCTCAAGGCTGCGCCGCTGTTGCGGGCCTGGCTGCAGCGCCTGCGCGGCAGCGGGGTCACTCTGCATATGCGCCATCGCTGGTGCGGGTTTGTGACATCCTCAGGTCTGCCTGCCGGATGCAGCGCTCATCGCATCGCGACCCCGACGGGCGAGCAAGAGGTGCGTGCGCGCGCCGTGGTCTTCGCGCTCGGCGGGGGCAGCTGGGCGCGCCTGGGCAGTGACGGGCGCTGGGTCGCTGCCTTGCAGGCAGCGGGTGTCGACTGCGCGCCGCTGCAGCCGGCCAATTGCGGATTCGACTACGCCTGGTCGGCCACGCTGTTGCAGCGCCACGCCGGCGCGCCTCTCAAAGGCGTTGTGCTGCGGGTGTTGCAGAACAATCAGGTGATCTTCGCCCGCAAGGGCGAGGCGCTGATCAGTCGCCACGGCCTCCAGGGCAGTCTGATCTACGCGGCCTCTCGGCTGCTGCGCGATACCATCGCGCGAGAGGGGTGCGTGACGCTTTGCTGGGATCTGTTTCCAGAGCGCGATGAGGCGGCGCTGTGTCAGGCCTTGCAGGCACCTCGCGGCAAGCAATCCCGGAGCAGCTTTCTGCGCAAGCGACTTGGGCTCGATGGGGTACGGCTTGCCTTGGTGCATGAGCTGGCCGGCTCATCCATGCACGACCCGGTGCAGCTTGCCCGGGCGCTCAAATGCCTGCCCCAGACCCTGCACGCCACGCGCCCGCTGGACGAGGCCATCAGCACGGCCGGTGGCGTCAGCCTTGCGCAACTCGATGACACGCTGATGCTCAGGCGCTGGCCGGGAGTATTCTTCGCAGGCGAGATGCTGGACTGGGAGGCGCCTACCGGGGGCTATCTGCTGACGGCCTGTCTGGCCACCGGCAAACTTGCCGGGCAGGGCGTGCTGCGCTGGCTGCAGGGGGCTGCCACGCCCGCGGCCTGATCAGGGCAGCACGTGAACATAGACGTAGCGCGCGTCGATGTCGACGCGGATCACGTAACCGATCTCCCGCAGGTCGATGGCGCGGAACAGGGCCTTGTACTCCGGCTTGAGCGAGTTGTAGATCACTTCCTGCACGATCAGGATGTTGTAGAACGACATGCCCAGAGACAGGGCGTGATCGTGGATGATGTGTTCGATGGCTGGCAGCTTGCGCAGCTCCTCGTAGCGATAGGCCTGAATCAAGGCATCGCCGAACAGATCATAGGACTTGATGTCGCTGCTCTGGAACGTGCCCTGCACCGAGTTGAACGCCAGACCCATCGCGCCCTTGATGGGATTGCCATAGCCGAAGCGTTCCACCTCTGCGTTGAATTCCCGGAACATGATCAAGGCCGTCTCGACGGCATGATCCGCCAGTGAGTGCGGGTCATCGACAAGGAACGGATACCCGATGGCGCTGATGAAGCCATCGCCGGTCTCCTTGAGGCGGAAGGCACGTGCCTTCAAGGGATTGTGCTGATAGCCCTGCATGCAGATGTCGGAGAACGAGCGGAACACATCCAGGAAGAAGAACTTCGTGCGCTCGTGCTTGATCTCGCCGTAGCGCTGCACGTCAAAGACATTGATGATGGCACGCCCCTTCTCCACGGGCATGGTCTCTTCCAGCTGATCGCCGGACTTGATCCGCTCCAGTTGATGGGGATACACGAGCTTGGACAGCTGGCGGTAAAGATGCTGCCGGGTTGAGCACAGTTCCTGCTGCCCCTTTCCGCCTTCCGATTGCACCCGGCTTCAAGCGCGGGCCATAATCCTGTTGAACGGGGCGTGCGGCCGCCATGTGCGCGCCGCGCGTGCAGTCATTCATGCAGTCTGGGGAAACAGGATGAGTCAGGAAAGAATCAAGACGTTGCTGCAGCAGCTGCAGCAGGAACTCGCGAAAACCACCACGGTGGATGCGGAGACACTCGCCCAGGTCAAGCAGCTGGACAGTGACATCGACCAGTGGATCGAGGATGCCGAGGACGTCAACAGCCCCATCATGGAGGATGCCATTGCCCTGGAGGCGCGTTTCGCTGCCAATCACCCGGTTGCGGAGCGCTTGATCCGCGAAGTCATCGATACCCTGGCCCGGATCGGCATCTGAGAAGTGCCTGACGCCTCGGCCGGGCGACTAGTCCCGGCTGAAATGCAGGCTGGCGTGCTCGTCCACCTGAATGGCGCGGTCGCGCGCCTGCTCGGCTTCCTTCCACGCCTGCGCCTCGGTGCTGCTGCAAAGCCCCAGGTTCACGGCAGTGCCTGCCGTGGTCTCCAGATCGGCTCGCACGTCCAGCATGCCCTTGCGCTGGGCGGCCTTGATGGCGTCGCGCGCCGGCTTGGTGGCGAGCACGCGGCGGAAGGCATCCTCGATGATGTAGGCCGGATCGTCCGCGCGATTGCCCAGCCAGGTGTGGCGGGTGATGCGCTCCCGCAGTTCGTTGTCTGTCCACATGATCTGCACCAGCTCGTGGTCCAGACGGTCCAAAGGTCGCGCATAGGCATCGCCCCAGGGGAAGACGATGCGTTTCAGACACCAGGCAACGGTCTTGCCTGGCAGGTTAGCGAAGAATTCATTGAAGGCGATCTGGCAGTGGTGCAGCGCCAGTTCCACATTCCAGCGCACGTAAGGCAGATCCGCGGCCTGCCGCCCGTTGCCTTCGTAGTAGCGCAGCACGGTGGAGGCCAGATAGAGCTGGCTCAGGATGTCGCCCAGGCGCGCCGACAGGCGCTCCTTGCGCTTGAGTTCCCCCCCGAACATCAGCATCGAGATGTCCGCGATCAGAGCCAGGGCTGAACTCATGCGGGTCAATTGCTGATAGTAGCTGCCCGTGGCGTCCGGGACAGGTCGTGCCGCGATGCGCCCGGCTGTCAGGCCCAGGCTAAGGGTGCGCACGAAATTGCTGATGCCA
>JALREE010000201.1 GCA_023256835.1 Pseudomonadales bacterium
GGAGCTGGTGCTGGGCATCCTGGCGTCCATCATCGTGATGTGGTTCAGCCGTCAGCGTGAATTCCGCGCCGATGCGGGCGGTGCTCGTCTGGCTGGCCGACAGAACATGATCGCCGCCCTGGAGCGCTTGCAGATGGGTCAGGCAGCTGCCCTGCCTGACGAGCTGGTGGCCTTCGGCATCAACAGCAAGGGCATGGGTTCGCTGGCCGGCCTGCTGATGTCCCACCCGCCTCTTTCCGCCCGCATCGCCGCCCTGCGCAACGCGGGCTGAGGTTCAGCGGCGAGCCCGGAAGCGCATGTCCAGCGTGTAGGGATGCGCTTCATGCGGCTCGCCCAGATCCAGCGCCATCACCCCCTGGGTATGACCATGCTGCCAGAAGCGCGCCCCGCGACGCGCTTCTGCCTCATTGGCATTGACCGGGAAGGTCTCGTAGTTGCGGCCTCCCGGATGTGCCACGTGATAGGTGCAGCCGCCCAGAGAACGCTGGTGATGAATGTCCACCACGTCGATCACCAGTGGCGAATGCACACCGATGGTGGGATGCAGGGCTGACCAGGGCGCCCATGCCTTGTAGCGGATCCCGCCGACGAATTCGCCTTCCGTCCCCGTGCTGCGCAGGGGCACCTTGCGCCCATTGCAGGTCACAACGAAGCGGTTGCCCGTCATGTTGCGCGTGCGGATCTGCAAGCGCTCCACTGAGGAATCCACGTAGCGCGCCGTGCCCTGTCCGGTGGACTCCTCGCCCAGCACATGCCAGGGCTCGATGGCGCGGTGCAGCTCCAGCTGGATACCGGCCACGTGAATGGTGCCATAGTGCGGGAAGCGGAATTCCTGGAACGGCGCGAACCAGTCGAGCTGCAGGGGATACCCCGCCTTGTTCAGATCGTCGATTACCCAGCCCAGGTCCTCCCACACGAAATGCGGCAGCATGAAACGATCATGCAGTTCGGTGCCCCAGTTGATCAGCGGCCGGGTGTAGGGCTGTTGCCAGAAGTGCGCGACCAGGGTGCGCAGCAGGAGCACCTGCAGCGCACTCATCTGCCAGTGCGGCGGCATCTCGAAATTGCGGAACTCGACGATCCCCAGACGCCCGCTGGCACTGTCCGGCGAGTAGAGCTTGTCGATGCAGAATTCGGCGCGGTGCGTGTTGCCGGTGAGATCCACCAGGAAATTGCGCAGGATGCGGTCGACGAGCCAGTACTGCCCCGTGGTCTCGCTCTCGAGCTGCTGCAAGGCGATCTCCAGTTCGTAGAGATTGTCGTCGCGCGCCTCATCCACACGCGGAGCCTGGCTGGTAGGCCCGATGAACTGACCGGAGAAGAGATAGGACAGGCTGGGGTGGTTCTGCCAGAAACGCAGCAGACTGCCCAGCAGATCGGGCCTGCGCAGAAAGGGGCTGTCCTCGGGCTTCGCGGCGCCGAGTGTCACATGATTGCCGCCTCCGGTGCCGGTATGGCGTCCGTCGAGCATGAACTTCTCGGTGCCAAGTCGCGTTTGCCGCGCCTGTTCATACAGCGTGTGCACGATGTGGGTGAGTTCAGGCCAGCTGGAGGCAGGCTGCACATTCACTTCGATCACGCCAGGGTCGGGGGTGATGAGCATCTTCTGCAGGCGCGGATCGCGCGGGGGTTCATAGCCTTCGAGCACCACGGGGCAGGTGAGTGCCTCGGCGGTCGCCTCGATGGCGGCAATCAGGTCCACATAGCGTTCGAGGTCTGTCTGCGGCGGCAGGAAGAGATACAGGCGTCCATCACGCACTTCGGCACACAGTGCCGTGTGAAAGATGCGCCCGTCACCCGAATCCCCGGCATCGAGGGTCTCGCTGTCCTCGTCCTGCAACAGCGGGTAGGGCAGGTCGGGCAGCGGGGCGAAGGGGTCAGGTGCATGTTCCTGAGCCAGGGTATCCGGCTCCTGCCAGGGCAGGCTGTCCAGAGGCAGGCGCAAGCCGATGGGCGAGTCGCCCGGAATCAGCGTGAGTTTCTCCTTGCGGAAGTACCAGCGCGAGCTCTGCCAGCGAATGCTGCCTTCGTGCTCGGTCGATCCCAGCGGCAGCACATAGCCGGTTTCCTTGTCGAGCCCGTGGCTGAATACGCGTTTGACGCGCGCACTCTCAAGCGGGTCCAGCAGCTTGTTGTCCCACAGGCTGACGTTGGCGGGCAGTTCTGCTTCGCGACGCAGGTAGTAGTCCTTGTTCTCGAAAGCCGGCAGCACATAACGCGGACTGATGCCTAGCCGGCGCGCCAGTGCCGTGATGAAGCCGGCGGCCTGGCGCAGGCTGCAGGGCCCGGGAATGCGATCATCGGCCAGCAGCTGAGGATTGTGCCATAGCGGCTTGCCGTCGGTGCGCCAGAACAGGCCCAGCGCCCAGCGCGGCAGGGGCTCGCCGGGATACCACTTGCCCTGACCGATGTGAATTATACCTTCGGGTCCATAATGCTTCTTCAGCGCCAGCAGCAGTTCTCCCGCCAGCCTGCGCTTGTCCTTGCCAAGCGCGGCCGTGTTCCACTGTGCGCTCTGCATGTCGTCAATCGAGATGAAGGTGGGTTCGCCACCGACAGTCAGCCGCACATCGTTTGCCTCCAGCTCTTCATCCACGCGCAGACCCAGGGCATCGATGGCCTGCCATTGCTCGGTGGTGTAGGGCTTGGTGACGCGCGGGTCCTCGTGAATCCGGGTGACGCTGTTCTCGTGGAAGAACTCGACCTCGCAGACACCAGTGGCGCCCGAAATTGGTGCAGCGCTGATCGGGTCCGGCGTGCAGGCCAGGGGAATATGGCCTTCGGCGGCGAGCAGGCCGGAAGTGGGATCGAGTCCGATCCAGCCGGCCCCGGGAATGAACACTTCGGTCCAGGCGTGCAGGTCGGTGAAATCCTCACCCGGACCCGAAGGACCGTCGATGGCACGGATGTCGGCGCTCAACTGCACGAGATAACCCGAGGCAAAGCGTGCCGCCAGTCCCATGTGACGCAAGGTCTGCACCAGCAGCCAGGCGCTGTCGCGACAGGAGCCCAGCTTGCGTTCCAGGGTTTCCTCGCAGCTCTGCACTCCCGGCTCCATGCGGATGATGTAATTGATGGCTCTTTGTGTGCGGGTGTTCTCGCCAGTGAGAAAACTCACGATGGGCTGGCGGGTGGTGTTGACGCCCTGCAGCCACGCCTTCATGTGCGGTCCGGGGGTTTCGACTTCCAGATAAGGTGCCAGATCACGTGACAATTGCGCGTCGTACTGAAATGGAAAATGTTCCGCGCTTTCTTCCACGAAGAAGTCGAAGGGATTGATCACTGTCATGTCAGCAATCAGTTCAACGGTGATCGACAGTTCGCGCGCCGGGTCGGGAAACACCAGCCGTGCCAGGTGATTCGAAAAAGGGTCCTGCTGCCAGTTGATGAAATGGGTGGCGGGCGTGATCTTGAGCGAGTACGCGCTGATGGGCGTGCGACAATGTGGTGCAGGCCGCAGTCTCACGACATGTGGAAAAATCGGTACAAGACGGTCGAATTTGTACGTCGTCTGGTGGCGTATTGCTACTTTAATTGTCATAAGGTAATGTGACTCGCATATGCGTATAGACTGGAAAACATATGATCCTGGAGCGTTCTATGACGAGCTGATCAGTTCGCCAGGACATGCTCGAAAGTCTGGTCGCATCCTCGCCCGTTATCTCGCTTCCCTCAAGAACGAAGAGCTGCAGCAGCGCAAGACAGCCGCCGAACTTGCCATCAAGGCGATGGGAATTTCGTTTACCGTTTACAGTGAAGCGGGCAACATCGATCGCGAATGGCCGTTCGACATTATTCCCAGAATCATCACGGAAACACAATGGCGCTCGACCAGCAAGGGTCTCGAGCAACGCCTGCGTGCATTGAACTGTTTCATTCACGATGTCTACAACGATCAGAAGATTCTGAAAGACAAGGTGGTGCCAGCGGAGTTGATTGCAAAGTCCGCGAATTTCCGCAAGGAATGCATTGGCATGAAGCCGCGCTTCGATGTCTGGGCGCACATCTGCGGCACTGACCTGATCCGTGACACCAACGGCCAGTTCTATGTGCTGGAAGACAATCTGCGGGTGCCCTCCGGCGTCTCCTACATGCTTGAGAATCGCAAGGTCACCAAGCGCGTGTTCCCAGAGTTGTTCGAGAATTACAACATTCTCCCCATCACCGAATACACCACGCAGCTGTTTGACATGCTGGCCGCCATCTCGCCGCGTCCGCTCGATTATCCCGAAGTCGTGGTGCTCACGCCGGGCATCTACAATTCCGCCTATTTTGAACACTCCTTCCTGGCGCAACGCATGGGCGCAGAGCTGGTGGAGGGTGGTGATCTGGTGGTGGAGGACGACTGTGTCTACATGCGCACCATCAACGGTCTGTCGCGGGTGGATGTGATCTATCGACGCATCGATGACATGTTCCTCGATCCGCAGGTGTTCCACCCCGATTCCGTGCTCGGGGTGCCAGGTCTCATGCGTGCGTGGCTCAAGGGCAATGTGGCCCTGGCCAATGCCCCGGGCGCCGGGGTGGCCGACGACAAGGTTATCTACACCTATGTGCCGGCCATGATCAAGTACTACCTTGGCGAAGAGCCCATCCTCGAGAATGTCCCCAGCTATCTGTGTGTCGACGAAAAGCAGTGCAAGTACGTACTGGAGAATCTCGACAAGCTGGTGGTGAAGCCGGCAAACGAATCCGGTGGCTATGGCATGCTGATGGGGCCGCAGGCCAGCAAGAAGGAGCGCGAGGAGTTCGCGCGTCGCATCAAGGCCAATCCGCGCAATTACATGGCTCAGCCGCTGATTTCCCTGTCGACGGCGCCGGTGCTGGGCGAGCGCGGGGCAGAGCCGCGGCACATCGATCTGCGCCCGTTCATCCTGCAAGGCCGCGACATCTATGTCACCCCTGGCGGGCTGACTCGGGTGGCGATGGTGAAGGGGTCCTATGTCGTCAATTCTTCCCAGGGCGGCGGCAGCAAGGACACCTGGATCGTCACGGAAGAGGAGAGCTGAGCCATGTTGTCGCGGGTTGCCGAACGCATCTACTGGCTGGGTCGCTATCTCGAGCGCGCCGAGAACACGGCACGGCTTCTGAACGTCTATTCCACACTGCTGCTGGATCTGCCTCGCGGCGCCAAGATCGGCTGGCACACGCTGGTGGACATCACGGGCAGTCATGCGGAGTTTGCCGAGAAGTATCAGGCGCCGGACGAACGCTCGGTGATCCGTTTCCTGCTCTCTGACATCAGCAATTACAGTTCCATTCTCAGCTCGCTCTCCATGGCGCGGGAGAACGCGCGCACCACACGCGAGATCATTCCCTCTGAGGCCTGGGAGCAGATCAACAATCTGTATCTGTTCGCGAAGGAGAATGCCAGCAAGGGCGTCGCGCGTGGGCCACGGCATCATCTGTTGAACCAGATCATCGCGCATTGTCAGCAGATCGCCGGTCTGTTCGCCGGCACCATGAGTCACAACAGCGGCTACAACTTCATCCGCATAGCACGCAGTCTTGAGCGTGCCGACATGACGACGCGCATCGTTGACGTCGGCTCCGTCACGCTGCTGCCGGGGCTCACCCAGGGCGTGAAGTCCGAGCAGATCGAGCCCTTCGAGAACATGATCTGGATGGCTGTGCTCAACTCGCTGAGTGCCTATCAGATGTACCGTCAGCATGTGCTGGATCGCGTGAACGGTGAGGACGTCGTGACCTTCCTGTTGCAGGATCGGCAGTTCCCGCGATCCGTCGTGCACAGTCTCGCCAAGCTCGAGTCCTGTCTGCAGGCGCTGCCAAACAATGGCGCGGCGCTGGTGGAGGTCGCCAGGGTGCAGGACATGGCCAACAACGCCGATATCCCGCTGCTTCTGCAACAGGGACTGCTCGAGTACATCGATGCGCTGCAGATCCAGATCGCGGAAGTGCATGCCCGCATCACACAGACCTGGTTTCTGCCAGTGGTCAGTGGTCAACAACAGTCGACATGAGAAATTTCACGTGTGTCTGTGGTCAGGGGCTCTTCTTCGAGAATTCCCAATGTACCGCCTGTGGGCGTCGGCTTGGATTTGATCCGCAGCGGGGCGAACTCCTGGCGCTTGAGCCTGTGCAGGCGGAGCCTTCCGGAGTGCTTTGGCACAGTGTCGAGACAGGGCTGACTTACCGTCCATGCCGCAATGACCTCGACTTTCATGTCTGCAACTGGCTGGTCGGTGACTCCGATCAGTACTGCCTCTCGTGTCGTCTCAACCGCATCGTTCCCGACCTGGAATCGAGTGTCCGCGCGCCGCTGCGGCGCGAGCGCTGGGCGCGCCTGGAGCAGGCCAAGCGCCGATTGCTGTTCACGCTGCTCGCGATGGGGCTGCCCGTGGTGTCCAAGTCCGAATCGCAGAGCGATGGTCTGGCTTTCGCGTTTCTCGAGGATCAGCGATCCAACCCCGCGGTCATGGAACAGCATGTCCTGACCGGACACTGGCAGGGGCTTATCACGGTGAATCTTGCCGAGGCTGATCATGTGGAGCGCGAGAAGATGCGGCAGGGGCTGGGAGAATCCTACAGAACCCTGTTGGGGCATCTGCGTCATGAAAGCGGGCATTACTACTTCGAGCAGCGCGTCGTGCAGCAAGGGGAGCTCGAAGGATTCAGGGCGCTGTTCGGTGACGAACGTCAGGATTACGACTGCGCTCTGCGCAGCTACTACGCCCAGCCCATGCCCGCACAGAAGCGGCCCGAGATGATCAGTGCCTACGCCCAGTCGCATCCGCTCGAGGACTGGGCGGAGTGCTGGGCGCATTATCTGCACATGATGGATACGCTTGAAACGGCTTCTGACTATGGCCTGGTGCCAGGGGGTATCCTGGACTTGAGGTGCGGGCCTGATATCGAATGGTGCTTCTGGCAGTGGTCAAGAGTGTCTGTCGCCATGAATGCGCTCAATCGCAGCATGGGATTGGATGATGCTTACCCTTTCGTTCACTCCGAGCTGACGCTCAGGAAGCTCCGCTACGTTCATCAGCGGATTTATCCCAACTCGATGCCCAGGCAAATGGCGGCATCTGTCTGAAGGCGTCCTTGAGTCGCTGATCCCAGCTGCGCTTGAGTTCGCGCAGGAATTCGCTGTTTTCGTCGAAACGCAGCGGCTCGTTGAGCGTCAGGGAGTCGGTACGGTACACCAGTGTCTCGATGGGCGGGCCGACGCTCAGATTGCTGCGCATGGTCGAGTCCATTGACACGAGGGCGCACAGGGCGCAGGTGTCCAGGTTCAGATCCGGGGTCAGGATGCGGTCGAGGATTGGTTTGCCGTATTTGCTTTCGCCAATCTGCAGATAGGGTGTGTCCTTGGAGCTGGTGATGTGATTGCCCTGCGGGTACACCAGCATGATGCGGTGCTTGCTGTTGGCAATCTGGCCTCCGATGATGAAGCTGGCCTCGAAGGTGTTGCCCAGCTTGGCATGCTTTTCCTGCTGCGCGAGGCTCACGTCGCCGAGATAGTCTGCCGCGTCGCTGACGGTTTCCACTGTCAGCAGGCTGACATTGGCGCGCTCCTTGATGTCGCGCTTGACCTGGGCGATGGTGGCCTGGGTGGTGGCGAGGTTGCCTGCTGTCAGAATGACAAACTGACGTTGTCCCTCGACACCGAATCTGTACATCTTGCCATAGGTGCTTACCTGGTCGATGCCCGCATTGGTGCGGGAATCAGAGCAAAAGACCATGCCTGCATCCACTGCGATTGCCACACAATACGTCATGATTCATTAACCGATCTGATGGTGAGTTACTGCGGTGCCGGGATACTGTGAACGGAACAGTACACTAGTTGTCGGGGAAGGTGAATAGAAGTGGCTGGTCCTTTTGGCCTGAACGCAGGGGGCACAGGGCCTTGCCTCTGCAATTTGCAGAGGCTGCGCCGTGGCTTGCGTGGCGGATCAGTGGTCGTCGAGATTGTCGTCGTAGTCGTCGTAATCGTCGACTTCGTAACTGTCCTTGAAGCTCAGATCGTTGCCGTCGTCCTCGAACTGCAGATCGCCATACATGCGCTTCCAATCCAGGCGTTCTTCCGTGCGGCGACGAAGTTCAGTCAAGCGGCGCTTGTGCACCCGCTTGTCGTTCGCTTCGTCTATCTCAGTTTCCGGAATGAAGGCAGCGGAATCAAAAAAGTCCTTGGAGGTATCAGCGATATCATCCCATTGATGACTTTTCATGTGATTAATCTCTCGCTCAATCAGTGTGTATCGATCGAATTGCCCGTGAAGGACGTGCGGTTGGCGGAACATTTTTGCGGCGTTGTCAAGATATTCCGCCCGGCGCGTCACGTTGCGAATTATGGAGTTAAAATTCGATAAAGCAATAGGCAGTCTGGTAAAATTTTAGCCAGTCATTCTGTGGTGCAAGCTTATGAATTTATTTGGTTTTTGTTGCTTTCTGGGGCGTGATGCAGAGGCTCTCTGTCGCTTGGCCGGGCGGGCGGGGGAATGAGCGCCCAGTGCCTGGGCTGTGGCATGTTGGTGTCTGCAGGCGTCACGGCGTGTCCCAAGTGTGATGCCTTGCTGGAGGAGCAGACAGACGGTTCGGTGCTGCATCGGGACATCGCCCATCAACACGAAACGGTGGCGCAGGCCATGTGCAAGCTGGAACAGGCGCTGCTGGATTGTCGGCAGAGTCATGCCTGCGGGGTACGGCTCGCCGTCGGGCGAGGGGTGATTCGCGAGGAGGTCACGCGCCAGCTGAGCTGGCTGGCCATGAATGGCGATATCCTGGATTTCGATCATGACGAAGGCAATACCGGCGCCATCATGGTCTTCATGCGCCGCTCCTAGCGCCAGGTTCTGCGGCGACGTGGTACGCGAGGTTCGGGTCAGAAGCCCTGATCGATCAGACGGAAGTCAGGCACGATGACCGGAGCAAGTTCCTCTTCCTGCGGGATCAATTCGGACGGCGGTTTTGCCTCCGGGCCGAAAGAGAAGCTGAAGCTTCCCCTGGCCACGAAATTCACCGGGTCGATGGCGGCCCATTCCACGGTGTAGTAATCCGCTGCCGGCAGTGGCGGGAGATCCCAGAAGAACACCCGGCTTGCATCCGGGTTGTAGCGAAAGCCGATATCCACCGGCGTGTTTCCGGGCGCCTTGAGCACCAGTTTCACGAGCCGGACATAGGTGCTGAAGCGCATCATCAGATCAGTTGGCGCCTCGGCCAGGACCGCATTGTCGACCGGGGCGGTTTCTGTGACCACGTCGCTGTTGGAATTGATCGTCATGACATGCTGGGCAGTGGCGAACGGGCTCGCCAGCACGATCAGCAAGGCGCAGAGGCCCGAGATGCCGCGTTGGCTTCTGCCGGATTGCGTGGCGTTCTTCAAGTGCAGCATAGTCATGGGGCCTGGTCCTCAAAGTGGCATTGCATGGACGGCGGTTTTTATAGCACGACCCCGATGATGGCTGTAAAGCCTAATGTAGGAGTCGCTCCAGTATCTGGCAATTCGCCAGGAATGCGTCAGGCGATTCACTATCGTTCTGCCTGACGAATTTCAAAAATCGGGGTTTTTCCGGATTACGCCAGAACTATTTCGGTTTGCGGGAGACGCTGTCTTGAGCCCATGGTGTGATAGCGGCGTCCTCAAGCGCCCGTTCGAGGCTGTCGGGACAATCGCTGACAGTATCGTTGCTGGCCGGCTTGCTCCAATAAGAACAAAAGGAAGCGC
>JALREE010000313.1 GCA_023256835.1 Pseudomonadales bacterium
CCAGCGAGGCGCTGGAGCCCTCGGCGTCGCGGACGGGGCCGTAATAGCTCGAGGCGTACTTGGCGGAATAGGCCAGGATGCGCGTATGAATGTACCCGGCGCTCTCCAGGGCGTCGCGGATCGCGCCGATGCGACCGTCCATCATGTCCGACGGGGCGACGATGTCGGCACCCGCCTCGGCATGGGACAGCGCCTGGCGGATCAGGGCGTCGACGGTCACATCATTGAGTACATAGCCTTCGGCATCAATGATGCCGTCCTGCCCGTGCGTGGTGTAGGGGTCGAGTGCCACGTCGGTGATGATGCCCAGATCGGGAAAGGCCTGCTTGAGCGCACGCACTGCGCGTTGCACCAGGCCGTCGGGGTTCCAGGCCTCGCGTCCGTCCAGGGATTTGCTGGCGGGGTCGGGCGAGGGAAACAGCGCGATGGCCGGAATGCCCAGGTCGACGATCTCGGCCACTTCCTTCAGCAATTCGTCCAGACTGAAGCGATGGATATCGGGCATGGACGCGATGCTCTGCCGCTGCCCGCTGCCCTCGACGATGAACATCGGGAAGATCAGGTTGTCCGTCGTCAGCTGCGTCTCGCGCATCAGGCGACGGCTGAACGCATCGCGGCGCATGCGACGCATGCGGGTGGCAGGAAACTGGCGGGACATCGGCGCAGAGGGCTTTGTGGTATCGTTCGGCACGTTGCGTTTCTCGGTCTGGGTCAGGAAGCTGGCCTTATAACACAAACCGCTGCGGGCAGAAATAAACCGGCGCCCCTGTAACGGCTGTCAAGCTCCTGCGTCGAATGCCCCACACGCCCTCTGCGAGACTTACATGAAATCAATCAAACTGCTGGTCGTCCTGGTGATTGCCTCCCTGGTCGCCGCCTTCTTCGCACTCGATCTCGGCCGCTACATGACACTGGACTTCGTGCAGTCGCAGCTGCAGGGGCTGCAGGATTACGGGCGCGAGAATTTCTTCACCCTGGCGGTGGCCTATTTCGCAGTATATGTGGCGGCGACCGCGCTCTCCATCCCGGGTTCGGTGGTCATCACCCTGGTGGGCGGTGCCATTTTCGGGCTGTGGTGGGGCACCTTGCTGGTGTCCTTCGCCAGCACCATCGGCGCCACGCTGGCCTTTCTCAGTGCGCGACTGCTGCTGCGCGACTGGGTGCAGTCACGCTTCGGCAACTCGCTCAAGGCCATCAATGCCGGCATGGAGAAGGACGGCAATTTCTATCTGTTCAGCCTGCGCATCGTGCCGATCTTCCCCTTCTTTCTGGTGAACCTGGTGATGGGCCTCACGCCTATTCGGGTCATCCCGTATTTCTTCATCAGCCAGCTGGGCATGTTGATGGCCACCATCATCTACGTGAATGCCGGCGCCGAACTGGCGCAGATCGAGTCCGTGTCCGGGCTGATCAGCCCGTCCATGCTGCTGTCCCTCGCCGCCCTGGGCGTCCTGCCCTGGCTCGCCCGCGGACTGCTTGGCCTGTTGCGACCCGCCCGCGCGCCGGTGAGTTTCAAGCGACCGACCCGTTTCGATGCCAATGTGGTGGTGATCGGGGCCGGCTCGGCCGGGCTGGTGTCCTCCATCATCGCGGCTGGGGCGAAGGCGAAGGTGGTGCTGATCGAGCGCCACCGCATGGGCGGCGACTGTCTCAACACCGGATGCGTGCCGAGCAAGGCGCTGATCCGCAGCGCCCGTATCGCCGACTACCTCAAGCGCGCCACCGAATTCGGCATCGACGGTGCCACCGGGCAGGTGAACTTCGCCCGCATCATGGCGCGGGTGCAGGTGGTGATCGCACGCATCGAGCCGCATGATTCCGTCGAGCGCTTCACCTCGCTGGGCGTGGAATGCGTTGCCGGCGAAGCCGTCATCACCTCGCCCTGGAGTGTGCAGGTCGGCGAGCGCACCATCACCACGCGCGCCATCGTGGTGGCCACGGGGGCGCGTCCTTTCGTGCCGCCTATCCCCGGGCTGGATCAGATTGCGTACCTGACCTCCGATTCCCTTTGGGAGCTGCGTGAGCTGCCGTGCCGGCTGCTGGTACTCGGGGGTGGTGCCATCGGCTGCGAGCTGGCACAGAGTTTCGCGCGGCTGGGCTCGCAGGTGACCCTGGTGGACCAGGCGCCGCGCATCATGCCGCGGGAAGACGAAGACGTCTCGGCCGTGGTGCTGGAGCGTTTTCAGGCGGCGGGCATCACCGTGCATACCGGCTGCCGCGCCACCGCCTTCACGGCGACTGCCGAGGGGGGAGTCCTGCACGCCGAGGGGGCGGCAGGGTCTCTGGAGATTGGTTTCGACAAGGTGCTCGTGGCCATCGGGCGCAAGGCGAACGTGGAAGGCTTCGGTCTGGAAGCCCTGGAGATGCCGCTCACCGAACGCGGCCTGATCAAGGTCAACGCACAGTTACAGACGGTCTATCCGAGCATCTACGCCTGCGGCGATGTGGCGGGCCCGTACCAGTTCACCCACATGGCCTCGTTCCAGGCCTGGTACGCCACGCTCAATGCGCTGGCCGGCAGACTGAAGAAGTTCAACGTGAATTACCGCGTGGTGCCCTGGGCCACCTTCACCGATCCGGAAGTGGCCCGTGTCGGGCTGAACGAGCAGGAGGCACGGGAGCAGGGCATCGCCTTCGAGGTGACGCGCTACGCGATCGACGATCTCGACCGTGCCATCGCCGACGGCGAGGCCCATGGCTTCGTGAAGGTGCTCACCTTGGCAGGCTCAGACCGCATTCTGGGGGCGACCATCGTGGGCTATCACGCGGCGGAGCTGATCACGGAATTCGTGCTGGCGATGACCCATGGTCTGGGGCTGAAGAAGATCGGCGCCACCACCCACATTTATCCGACGCTGGCGGAATCCAATCGCTTTGCCGCCAATGCCTGGCGCAACGCGCGGATTCCGACGCATCTGCTGCCCTGGGCCGAGCGCTATTTCCGCTGGCGAAGGGGCTGAGGAGGATCAGGCCTTGCGCAGGGCCTGATACAGGCACAGGGCGAACAGGCCGATGAAACCGCCCAGAGAGAGTTCGGCAATCGAGAAGATGCCCAGGAAGCGCCAGGTCACCTCCGCGCAGTTGCCATCGCCCTTGAGCAGGAAGGACAGCATGTCCATCAGCGGAAAGTTCTCCATGATGTAGCTCAGGCCTGGGCCGCAGGCCGGCACCTGATCTTCGGGCAGATGCTGCAGCCAGATCTGGCGCACGGCGAAATAGCCGCCGCCTATGCACATGCTGGCGGCCGCGAAGGCATAGTTGCGGCGCCCGGTTTCGCCGGTCTTGTGCAGGGCCGAGGCCAGGCAGATCAGCCCCACCAGAATCACGAACACACGCTGGGTGATGCACAGGCCGCAGGGTTGCAGCAGCATCACGTGCTCCATGTAGAGCGCCACGCCGATAATGGACGTGCAAGCGATGAAGATCAGGAAATTGAGGTTGCGGGAGCCGGGAATTGCGTCCAACAGGGATGTAGCCATTGTTTCACTCACTGCCTGCGAGAGGCTTTCTGGGTTGTCGGGACTCGGCGCGAGTCGCCGGGTGCATTGTAATCAAAACCTTGCGCAGGAGTCCTGTTCCCGGACTGCTCACGAAATCGTCGCTCCGGACGATATATGGCATGCTGCCTGCGGCGGCCACAAGCGCCCGCCGTTCCTGTTCGACTTCACGCAAAGGGTCACTGCCATGCCACGCCTGCACGCCAACTCCGCGCGATTCTCCGCCCGTCTGCTGCTTGCTGTCGCCTTCCTGCTCGGCCTGGCGTCGAGCGCCTGGTCCTCTTCCGCACCGCCCTCCGGGGCCAACAGCGAATTCCCCTATGTGGAGCTCAGCCCCAGTTTCGTCACCAACTACGACGGCGGCGGCAGGCTGCGCTATCTCAAGGTGGATGTCTCCGTGCGTACCGCGCGCCCGGGTGACGAAGTGTTGCGTCATCACATGCCCTCTGTGCGCAGTCGTCTGGTGGAATTGTTTTCCGGCCAGCTGGAGGAGAACCTGACCTCCACCGAAGGCAAGGAAAAGCTGCGTCAGGACGCCCTGACGCTGATCCGTGAAGCCATCGACCTGGTGGAAGGCGAGGGTTCCGAGAACATCCTCGACCTGTTCTTCACCTCGTACGTGATTCAGCAGTAAGGTTCCACTGCTGCACGAACGCCTCGAAACTCTCCAAGTCCGTGGCCTCGATCTCGCTTTGTCTCTCCATGGACAGGCGCGAGGCCTCGCGCATTTCAGCCAGGCGCATGGCGTCGAGCCCGGCCTGCTGGAAATGCGCCAGTGTGGCGGCCGACTGTCCCATGGTGTAAGCGCAGAACGGCTTCGCGGCCGCCCGCATTTCCCGCAGCACCCGCGCCGAGGGCGTCAGTTCCGGATCAGCCAGCTTCGTCTGCTGCGCGGCGACGGCTGCCCCGTGAGCCTGAGTCTGGTGAATGCCATCGAGCAGCGCGGCGGCCAGGCCCACATCCTGCAGCAATTCGTTCGCCCAGTCGGCAAAGGACACTTGCGCACCCTCGCGGCCGAGGGTCAGGCCGGGCTCGCGGCCACGATTCACCACGCGGGCGAGATTGTCCTCGCTCTCCTGATGGCTGGCTCGGGTGCAGGCCGGGCTGTCGGCCAGCAGGCAGTGCAGCAGGAAGGCGTCCAGGAAACGGATCTGCTCGGCGTCGATGCCCAGCGGCAGGAATGGGTTCAGGTCCAGCACCCGCACCTCGATGTACTGAATGCCGTGTTCGCGCAGCAGGGTCAGGGGTCGCTCGCCGGAACCTCCGACACGCTTGGGCCGGATGGTGCCGTAGAACTCGTTCTCGAGCTGCAGCAGATTGGTGTTGATCTGCTGCAGATGACCGTCGCGCCGGTCACCGATGGCCACGTAGGGGGGGTAGGGCGTGGTCAGTGCCTTCTGTAGGCTGTCCAGGTAGGACTCCAGTTCGTTGTAGCACACGAACAGCGACCGTTGCGCCTCGCTCTTGTAGCCCAGATTGCCCATGCGCAGGGCGGTGGCATGGGGCTTGTACCAGGTGCTCTCGTCGAAGGCCTCCAGATCATGCTCCCGGCCGCGAGTGAAGCAGCGCGACACGGCCGGAGAGGCACCGAAGAGATAGGGCAGCAGCCAGCTGAAGCGGTGGAAATTGCGGATCAGATGCAGGTACTGCCGCGTCTGGAATTGCTCCAGAGGCTCGCTGGAGCCTTTCAGGTCCCGGTAGTCGGCCCAGAAACTCTCGGGCATGGAGAAGTTGTAATGGATGCCGGCAATGGTCTGCATCACCCGGCCGTAGCGCAGGCCCAGCCCTTCGCGGTACAGCGTCTTCAGGCGGCCGATGTTGGAACTGCCGTAGCGCGCCAGCGGAATCTGCTCGTCGCTCTCGATCAGGCAGGGCATGCTCGACACCCACAGTCGCTCGCCGGTTGGCAGGTTCATGCAGGTGTAGGCATGCAGGTCGTGCAACTGCTGCAGGCAGTCGTCGATGGACGTGGTGGCCGAGGTAATGAGCTCGATCAGGGCTTCGGAATAATCGGTGGTGATGTTGGCGTGGGTGAGCGCCGAGCCCAGTGCCGCCGGGTGCTCGGTCTGTGCCAGCCGGCCTTGCGGGGTCACACGCAGGCTTTCCTTTTCGATGCCGCGCAGCATCTCGCCCCACTGCGGTTTGAACTGCGTCAGGCCGAAACGCCGCAGCGCCTTGGATTGGGTGTCTGTCATGCTGCGCCCTCTGTGCCTTGGCTCTGCGGGCCGGCCGCCAGGATCGACTCGGGCACGTGGAACTTGATGATGTTGTGTTGGAATTGCGCCGCCAGCTCCGCCGCCTTGGCATCGTAATGAGCCGGGTCGGCCCAGGCCGTCCTCGGGTTGAGCAGCGATTGGTCCACGCCCGGTACAGACCGGGGAATGCGCAGATTGATCCCTGTCAGCCACTCGGTCTCTGCCTTCTGCAGGGCCCCGCTCTGGATCGCGGCGATCACCGCCCGCGTCTCGGGAATGCTGAAGCGCCTTCCGACGCCGTGCGGCCCCCTGGTCCAGCCGGTATTCACCAGGTACACCTGACTGCCCGCGCCCTCGATTCGTTTCATCAGCAGTTCGGAATATTCCGTGGCGCGACGCGGGAAGAACGGCGCTCCGAAACAGGTGGAGAAGGTGGCCTTGATGCCGCTGCGGGTGACCTCGTTGTAGAGCAGCGAGTCGCGCCCGATGCCGAGCAGCTTCGGCAGCGGCAGCAGGCTTTCCTCCCGCAGCCGCCCGACATGCTCCTCCATCGGCGCGCCGAAAGCGTAGCTTCGCGCATTCGGCAGTTCGAAGGTCGCGTACACCTCCGCCAGGCCC
>JALREE010000325.1 GCA_023256835.1 Pseudomonadales bacterium
GCAGCATGGCCTGCATGGACTCCAGCTCGCGCATGCTGTCCCGAGAAGCTGGCAGCAACAGATTGGCGGATACCATCTTGGCCATGAATTCGACGGTGGCGCAGCCGGTGCTGAAATTGTCGGAACCACTGCCGATACCGGCCTGCAGTGAGACAGGAATGCCCAGGAGCAGGCTGAATAGCAATTTTCTGATGCAGGTCATGGTGCGGTCTCCCTTTTTGCAGTGTCATGGACACGCATGGGGAAAGTGTGCCGCGCTGCACGTGAATCCAGGCTGAATCACATGGCTATTGGTTCGCGAGCGGATATGGCATAAACTGCGGCGACTTTGGTCCCGAAAACAATATTGAGTGAAGCGGTGGAAGGAGATAAAGATGGACTGCCCGAAATGCAATGCGCACATGAACGAAATCAAAGTGGAAGTCCTGCAGGGCGCGATCGTCATTGATCAGTGCAGCAGCTGCAAGGGGCTGTGGTTCGACAACGGCGAAGCCGAGCAATTGAAGAAATCCTGGATGTCCGACTTCCTCGACAGTGGGGATCCGAGCATCGGCAAGACCTACAACCGTGTGCGTGACATCAGCTGCCCACGTTGCGGCAAGCTCATGAACAAGTTGACTGACAAGCGGCAACCACACTTGGAATACGAAGCCTGCGAAGAACACGGCATGTTCATGGATGCCGGCGAATTCACCGACTTCAAGCATGAAACCTTGATGGACCTCTTCAAGGGTCTGGTGGCGTCCCTCAAGCGCCGCTGAGAGTCACCCGCATCTCGTTCCTCGCGCATCCCGGCCAGCCGGGGTGCAGCCAGATCGCCCTTTCGGCACAGCGTGCCGGCAGCAGGCGAAACTTTCCCAGATCCATCCAGTGACTGCCCGGCGAATGAAAATCCGAGCCGGTCGACGCCCACAGGCCATTGGCCAGACACAGTGACGCCAGATGGTCCAGTCGGTCCGCGTCCAGGTTGGAATAACTCACCTCCAGGCCTTCTCCTCCTGCGGCCGCGAACTCGCTGACCAGGCGCCGCAGTGCCGGATTGCTGATGCGGTACCGATTGGGGTGCGCCAGAATGGCGATGCCACCCGCCGTCCGAATGGCTTTCACCGCCTCCTCGATGCTGCACCAGCGAGCCGACGCTGCGTACTTGCCCTTGTCTCCGAGAAAATTCTTGAAGGCGTGCTCCTTGCTGCGGGCGATGCCCCTGTCCAGAAGAAACTGCGCCACATGATTGCGGCCCACTGCGGTGCAGGGCAGGGTGGCAAGGTAGTCCATCAGGCCACAGATGCCCGCTTTCTGCAGACTCATGTCCATGGCGGCGGCACGATCCCGGCGCAGACGCTGCTGGTCTTGCAACAAGGCCTGCAGGGTCGCGTTGGCGCAGTCGATACCAATCCCGACAATGTGGATCTCCTGGCGCTCCCACAGTGTCGATATTTCGACCCCGCGCAGCAGTTGCAGCCCACCCGCGATCCAGTCCGGCTCGATGCTTTCGAAAGCGGCTGTGGTGTCATGGTCGGTGATGGCCAGGTGGGTCAGGCCGCGAGCAGCCGCCCGCTCCAGCAGCGCCCGGGGCGACAGCGTGCCGTCAGAAAACCAGGTGTGGGCGTGCAGGTCGGCGAGCATGTCGAGGAGTCCGGGGTGCTGGATTGGCGAGGCGGCAAGGGTAACCCTGTGTCTGGCCTGAGTAAATCGCCGACGGGCGCAAAAGTTGACTGAAACAGTGGGGTATCAGATACTCACCGCGCCTGCGCCACCGCGGCAGGACTCTGTCACCCCTACAGCTCTCTGGCATCGAGACAGTCTCATGCGCTTGACGACCAAAGGCCGCTACGCGGTCACAGCCTTGCTCGATCTTGCAATCCATGCGGATCAAGGTCCCGTGAATCTGGCGGACATTTCGCGACGTCAGGGCATTTCATTGTCCTATCTGGAACAGTTGTTTGCGAAGCTGCGACGCAGCGAACTGGTGTGCAGCATTCGCGGACCTGGCGGTGGTTACCGACTGGGTCGCAAGCCGCAGAGCATCCGCATTGCTCAGATCATCGATGCTGTGAATGAATCCGTCGATGCCACCAAGTGCCAGGGCAAGGGCAATTGCCAGCAGGGCGAGACCTGCCTCACCCACCATCTGTGGCAGGACCTGAGCGAGCAGATCCACGATTTTCTGGGCAGCATCAGTCTGTCTGACCTCATCGCCCGCAGCGAGATCAAACGCATCGCGCAGCAGCAGGACAAGCGCCACGAGATGCTGACGCCGCCCGAACTGGATGGTGCCCGCATCGCGGCCACGTTTCTACAGTAGGACCTTTCATGCAGATGCCGGTTTACCTCGATTATGCCGCCACCACGCCGGTGGACCCGCGCGTGGCGCAAGCCATGGGCAAGTGCCTGACCCTGGACGGCAATTTCGGCAATCCCGCCTCGCGTTCGCATCTGATCGGCTGGAAGGCCGAAGAAGCGGTGGAACTGGCGCGCCGCCACGTGGCCGACCTGGTGCGTTGCGACCCGCGGGAGATCGTCTGGACTTCCGGGGCCACCGAATCCAACAATCTTGCGCTCAAGGGCATCGCCCACGCTCGACGTGAGCAAGGCCGCCACCTGGTCACTTCCTGCATCGAACACAAGGCGGTGCTGGACAGCATGCAGCAGCTGGAGCGTGAGGGCTTCGAGATCACGCGCCTGCGGCCCGATGCCCACGGTCGCGTCAGTGCCGCTCAGGTGCTTGCCGCGCTTCGCCCTGACACGACGCTCGTGTCGCTCATGCAGGTGAACAATGAGCTGGGGGTGGTCAATGACATTGCCGCCATTGGCGCGGTCGTCCATGGTGCGGGGGCACTGCTGCACGTGGATGCAGCCCAGAGCGCAGGCAAACTGCCCATCGATCTCGCCGAACTTCCGGTCGACCTGATGTCCTTCTCGGCGCACAAGGTGTACGGGCCGAAAGGGATTGGCGCCTTGTTCGTGCGACGTGCGCCCGAGATCCGCCTGGAATGCCAGATGCATGGCGGCGGCCATGAGCGCGGGATGCGCTCAGGCACGCTGCCAACCCACCAGGCGGTCGGCATGGGCGAGGCCTTCCGTCTGGCAGCGCAGGCGCTGAGCGAGGAAAGTGCAAGGCTGCACCAGTTGCGTCAACGTCTGCTGCGCGGGCTGGCGGAGCTGCCGGGCGTCCATTTGAACGGCCACCCGGAGCACACGGTACCGGGAATCGTGAATCTGGCCTTCGAGGGCGTGGATGGCGAGACCCTCTTGCTGTCCCTGCGCACGCTCGCGGTATCCTCCGGCTCGGCCTGCATGTCGGCGACCATGGAACCTTCCCACGTGCTGCGAGGCATCGGCTTGCCCGATGCGCTGGCTCAGAGTGCCCTGCGGGTGTCCTTCGGGCGCTTCACCACGGCCGATGACATCGATACCGCCATTGCGGCCTTGCGTGACGCTGTGCCGCGCTTGCGCGCTGCAGTCTGAGCGTTCGTCGAGCCCCGCCACGCGGCAAGTGGTGGCGGCTCGGGAAAAGCCTAGTGAATCAGGCGTATATACCCGTATAATGCGCGCCTTTCTGAACTTGTAACCGCTTATGGAGTTTAACGGAATGGCTATTGAACGTACCTTGTCGATCATCAAGCCCGACGCAGTTGCCAAGAATGTGATCGGCGAGATCTATTCACGCTTCGAGAAGGCGGGTCTGCGGATCGTCGCTGCGCGAATGCTGCAACTGACCAGCGAGACAGCCGGCGGCTTCTACGCCGAGCACAAGGAGCGTGGCTTCTTCCGGGATCTGATCGCCTTCATGACCTCCGGTCCGGTGATCGTGCAGGTGCTGGAAGGCGAGAACGCCGTGGCGCTGCACCGTGAACTGATGGGCGCCACCAACCCGGCACAGGCCGCTCCTGGCACCATCCGTGCGGACTTCGCCAAGTCCATCGATGCCAACGCCGTGCATGGTTCCGACTCTGCAGCGTCTGCGGCACGCGAGATCGCCTATTTCTTCAGCGCCAATGACATCTGCGCCCGCGCCTGATCGCGCGCGCCAATCGTCCTTCAGAGCCTGCAATGACGACACGCGACACCAAGATCAACCTGATGGGACTGAGCCTGCCGAAGATGCAGGCTTTTTTCCATGATCTGGGAGAAAAACCCTTTCGCGCGAGTCAAACCCTCAAGTGGATTCACCAGCGCGGCGTGCTGGACATCGATCAGATGACCGACATCAGCAAGCCGCTGCGGGAACGCATGAAGGCTGTGGCGGAGATTCGTCCGCCCGTGATCACGCAGGAACTGCGCTCGGCCGATGGCAGCTGCAAGTGGATCGTGCAGGTGGAGAGCGGCAGCAGCGTGGAGATGGTCTTCATTCCCGAGGCAGGCCGCGGCACCTTGTGTGTCTCGTCCCAGGCGGGCTGCAGTCTGGACTGCAGCTTCTGCGCCACCGGCAAGCAGGGCTTCAACAGCAATCTCACCACCGCCGAGATCATCGGGCAGCTGTGGTGGGCCAACGTGAAGCTCGCCGGATTTGGCGTGCAGCCCGACACGCAGGTGGACGAGGACGGTCGTGCTCCGCGCCATCCGCGTCCGGTCAGCAACATCGTGATGATGGGCATGGGAGAACCCCTGCTGAATTTCGACAATGTGATGGATGCCCTGAGCCTGATGATGGAAGACCAGGCCTATGGCCTTTCCAAGCGTCGGGTCACCATCAGCACCTCGGGAGTGGTGCCGGCCATCGATCGCTTGCAGGACTACACGGATGCCTCGCTGGCCGTGTCGTTGCATGCCCCGAACGACGAGCTGCGCAATCAGCTGGTGCCGCTCAACAAGAAGTATCCGATCGCCCAGCTTCTGGCCAGTGTCCGCGGCTATATGAACACCCTGGGGGAGCGGCGTGTCCCGGTGATCGAGTACACCTTGATCGCGGGCGTCAACGATCATCGCCAGCATGCCCGGGAGCTGGCGGCGCTCTTGAAGGATTTCCCGTGCAAGATCAACTTGATACCGTTCAACCCGTTTGCGCAGTCGGACTATCGTCGTCCCAGTGCCTCGTCGATCTCCAATTTTCGCCAGATCCTGCACGAGGCGGGTTACACGGTGACCGTGCGCACCACACGGGCCGATGACATCGGTGCTGCCTGCGGTCAACTGGTGGGGGCAGTCAACGATGCCACCCGGCGCAGTGAACGCTATCGTGCGGCCGGCAATCTGGCCGTGATGATTGACGGGCCCGGGCAGTAAGTCCCGCGCGCTCGAACCACGCTTTTTGCGCGAGGTCGGCATGCAAGTCACAAGCAAGTTCATGGCAGGAATGCTGAGTCTGCTGGTGCTGGCGTCCTGTGTGACCACCACCACCGGCGGCTTCAACACGGAGCCTTCCCAGGAGCGGGCGCTGCGCGATTTCGTGCAGCTCGCAGTGGGGTATTTCGAGGCTGGCGACATGGCGGCGGCGCGGCGCAACGTCAACAACGCGCTGGCCATCGACAGTCGCAGTGCCGACGCCTACAACGTGCTGGCGCTGGTGCTGCAGCGCGAGGGCGATACCGAGCTCGCGCGCGAGACCTTCGAGCGTGCGCTCTCTCTCGACGGCAGCAATTCACGGGCGCGCAACAATCTTGCGGCCCTGTTGTTCCAGCTGGGAGAGTACGAACAGTCCTATCGCCAGCTGGAACAGGTGGCCAACGACACGACTTACGAGAATCGTGCCCTGGCCTTCGAGAATCTGGGCCTGAGCGCTTTGCGTACCGCACGGCCGGAACGGGCGGAATACGCATTCGAACGCGCGCTCCAGCTGAACAGCAACCTGTACCGTTCCTCGCTGGAGATGGCACAGATCAAGTTTGACAAGGGCGAATTTGCCGAAGCGATGACGCACTACACCCAGTTCGTCACCTCGAGCACGTTCTACAACGTCGTGCAGACCGCGCGCAGCCTGTGGCTGGGCATCCAGCTGGAGCGCCGGTTCGACAACGACGAAGGGGCAGTTCTGTACGCCGCATTGCTGCAGAATCTGTACGCAGACTCACCGCAATACCAGGAATATCTGAATTCACAAAATGACCAGTGACAAGAACGCCAGTTACACGGACATCCCCCCCCCCGAACCCGGGGGCGACGCCGCTCCGAACGATGTCGACACCTCCCCGGGCCAGCTGCTGGCCAGAAGGCGTGAGGCGCTGGGGCTGAGTGTCCAGCAGGTGGCCGACGACCTGCACTTGACCATGCATTATGTTCGCGCGCTCGAGGCCGATGCGCATGACAAGCTGCCCGGCGTCGTCTTCATCCGGGGTTACATCCGCGCCTATGCCAGCTATCTGAAGCTTGATCCGAGCGTGCTGGTGAATGTCTTCAATGAATTCATCAATCAGCGCGACGGCACGGGCCAGGAAGCGAGCTACACCATCAGCCGCCATCGGCGTGACCGCAACCGTCCCTGGATCGTGTTTTCCGGCATCGCCTTCGTCGCCATCGCGGTGGCGCTGTGGTATTTCGGCACCGGTGCAGGCGCGCCCGTGGCCACCTCTGGCACGGTCCAGACCACTGCCGCGGTGCCGGCCACGCTGGATGACGCTGCCAGCCGCCGCGCTGCCACCGTCAGTTCGAGCTCGGTGACGCCGCCTGCGGTGAGTACGGCCACGCCTGTGCCGCTGGCCGGCAGTGGTCTGCCGACGCAGGCGCCGACAGTGGCCACGCCCGTGCCAAACTCTCAGCCCGCCTTGCCTGCAGACAGAGTGACACCCGCCGCCCTGGGCGCAGCGCCTGTCTCGATTGCCCCGGTGGCAGCCAATAGTGCGGTCACCTTGCCGGTCACGGCAGCCACAGCCGCCCCAGTTGCTGCTGCAGGCTCCAGTGCTGCGCCGCTGACACTGTCAACGGCCCTGGCCGCGAGCGCCGTGCCCGCCTCCACAAGCACGACCACCTCGTCGGCTGATTCAGCTGATTCAGCTGCTTCAGCTACGCCAGTTACGTCAGCTACGCCAGCTACGCCAGTAGCGCCGGCGACACCAGCAGCCGGGACAGCGCCGATTGCTCCGGCAGCCACGGCAACGCCAGCGGCCACGGCAACGCCGGGTGCCAGTGCTGCTGCGGGACAGGACGCCCAGGCCGCCGCGCAGTCCGTGCAGCGCATCACGCCCATGCAGGTCATCTCCGTGGATGCCGGGGGCAGCGACCTGGTGGAAATCCTGTTTTCCGGGGAAAGCCTGGTCCAGATCGACGACGGCAGTGCCCGTCAGATCTACCGCGACATCCGGGTTGCCGGGGATCATCTGCGGGTCAGCGGCACCGGGCCATTCAATGTGCTGCTGGGCGATGCGGCCACGGCCGAGCTGCACCTGAACGGCAAGAAGATCGATTTCACGGAAAGCATCCGCATCGACAATTCCGCAAGACTCACCATTGGATTATGAGCAGATCATGAGTTCACACACCGTCATCGCGCGTCGCAAATCCCGTCAGATCATGGTTGGCAAGGTGCCCGTCGGGGGCGATGCGCCCATCAGCGTGCAGAGCATGACCAACACGGAAACCTGTGACGTTGCCGCGACCGTGGCCCAGATCCAGCGCCTGGAACGTGCCGGCGCCGACATCGTGCGCGTGTCCGTGCCCAGCATGGAAGCGGCCGACGCCTTCCGTGCCATCCGCGCCCAGGTGAACGTGCCCCTGGTGGCAGACATCCACTTTGATTACAAGATCGCCCTCAAGGTGGCCGAGTACGGCGTCGACTGCCTGCGCATCAATCCGGGCAACATCGGCAGCGAGAAGAAGGTGCGCGCCGTCATCGACGCGGCGAAGGACAAGGGCATTCCCCTGCGCATCGGCGTGAATGCCGGCTCGCTGGGCAAGGTGCTGCTGCGCAAGTACGAAGAGCCCAATGCCGACGCTATGGTGGAATCCGCCCTGACCCAGATCGACATCCTCGACAAGCTCGATTTCCAGAATTTCAAGATCAGCCTCAAGGCCTCCGAGATCTTCATGACCCTGCAGGCCTATCGCAAGCTGGCAGGGCAGATCGACCAGCCGCTGCATCTGGGCATCACCGAGGCAGGCGGTCCGCGCTCCGGCACGGTCAAGTCAGCCATCGGCCTGGGGGCCCTGCTGATGGAAGGCATCGGTGACACCATCCGCATCTCGCTGGCGGCGGACCCGGTGGAGGAGATCAAGGTCGGTTTTGACATCCTGAAGAGTCTGGGCATTCGCAGCAAGGGCGTGAACCTGGTGGCCTGCCCGAGCTGTTCACGGCAGAATTTCGACGTCATCGGCGTGGTGAACCAGCTCGAATCCCGCCTGGAAGACATCATCACGCCGGTGGATGTGGCCGTGATCGGCTGCATCGTCAACGGTCCCGGCGAGGCGAAGGTGGCCGAGATCGGCTTGACCGGCGCCAGCCCGAACAATCTGGTCTATGTCGAGGGCAAGCCCCATCACAAGGTCGACAACGAGCGTCTGGTGGATGAGCTCGAGGCCATGGTGCGCGCGCGTGTCGCCCAGAAGCTGGCCGGGGAGACCGCCCGCAAGGCCGCCCGTCATCCCGACATCATCGCCACAGACTGAGGGCGTGCGAGCGTCCCGCGATCCCAGCCACCTACAAGCAGCAGATCATGAGCAAGATTCAGGCAATCAGGGGGATGAACGACATCCTCCCCGGCGAGACGCCGGTCTGGCAGTACCT
>JALREE010000033.1 GCA_023256835.1 Pseudomonadales bacterium
CGATGGCCTCATCCTGGCCGAACACCACCATGCGCAGGTTCTCCTCGAGATTGCGCAAGGCCTGAGTGTCCGAGGTTGACACGTGCTTCGGCGGAATGCGGGCGATCGCGGCCACCACTCTTTCCATGTCCTGGGCCTGGATCAGCTTCTTGCGCTTGCTGGCTGGCTGCAGGCGCTGGTAGGCCCCGGCCTCGTCGATCACATCGATGGCCTTGTCCGGCATGAACCGGTCGTTGATGTAGCGCCCAGCCAGCTCGGAGGCGGCACGCAGTGCATTGTCGCTGTAGCGCAGATCGTGGTGTTCCTCGAAGCGGGACTTGAGCCCCTTCAGGATGCGGTAGGTGGTCTCCACGTCCGGCTCGTTGACATCGATCTTCTGGAAGCGGCGCGAGAGCGCGCGATCCTTCTCGAAGATGCCGCGGTATTCCTGATAGGTGGTGGAACCCACACAGCGCAGGTCGCCCGAAGTGAGAACGGGTTTGAGCAGATTGGACGCATCCATCACGCCACCTGAGGCGGCGCCCGCCCCGATGATGGTGTGAATCTCGTCGATGAACAGAATCGCCTTGGGATTCTTCTTCAGCTCGCCCAGCAGGGCCTTGAAACGTTTCTCGAAGTCGCCCCGGTACTTGGTACCGGCCAGCAACGAGCCCAGATCCAGCGAGTAGATGACGTTGTCCCGCAGGATATCGGGCACCTGATCCTCGACGATCATGCGGGCCAGGCCTTCGATCACGGCTGTCTTGCCGACGCCTGATTCACCGACCAGCAGAGGATTGTTCTTGCGGCGGCGGGACAGCACCTGGATGACCCGGGTGACCTCCTCCTCGCGACCGATCAGCGGGTCAATGCGGCCCAGCAAGGCCTGTTCATTGAGATTGGTGGCAAAGCTCTCCAGCGCGCTGGCGCTGCGCTCGGCTGCCTCGTCTTCGCCCTCACGCTGCTGCGGTGATTCGGGCTGAGCATTGTGACCCGGGACCTTGGAGGTGCCATGAGTGATGTAGTTCACCACGTCGATGCGGGCGATGTCCTGCTGGCGCAGCAGGAACACGACATGGCTCTCCTGCTCGCTGAAGATGGCGACGAGAACGTTGGCACCGGAAACCTCGCGCTTGCCGGAAGATTGCACATGAAACACCGCGCGCTGCAATACTCTCTGGAAACCAAGCGTCGGCTGCGTCTCACGGCCGGCTTCCGCCTCCGGAATCAGCGGCGTTGTCGAGTCCACGAATTCGCTCAGTTCGCTGCGCAGCCTGGGAATGTTGGCGCCACAGGCGAGCAGCACATCGGCAGCGACTTCGTTGTCCAACAGCGCCAGCAGCAGATGCTCCACGGTCATGTATTCATGGCGCTTCTTGCGTGCGCCGGCGAATGCGCTGTTCAACGTGACTTCAAGATCCTTGCTCAACATGATGATGTCTTCCGGTTAACGATCCACTTCGACATTGCACAGCAACGGGTGCTCACACTCCCGCGAATAGTCATTGACCTGCTGCGCCTTGGTTTCGGCAACATCCTTGCTGAATACCCCGCACACCGCCTTGCCCTCAGTATGCACCTTCAACATGATCTGGGTGGCCTTCTCGACATTCATGGCGAAGAAGGAACACAGCACATCGACCACGAAATCCATGGGCGTGTAGTCATCATTGAACAACACGACCTTGTACAGGGGTGGTTGTGCAAGTTTGGGGCGCACGGTCGAAGTTGCAAGGCCGCTGTCGCGCTCATCGTCCGCATTGCCATTCCATTCAGCCATTGCCAGCTCCCGCCCGAATGCCGGGGCCGTGTTCTTGATCTGCTTCATCCGCATTTCTTTACCATTCCTGTCTGTACACTCGAATATTGCTGGACAGCCGACCCTCACACAAGACCCGGCACCTGCGGGCCTGCGTGCACGGACGGGGGTGGATGCCCGTCATCGAGCGGCGGCTGCACAATTGACAAGCCAGAATCATTGCGATATACGAACCGTGCTAGTGGTTTTCCTAGGTAAACAATAACAACAAAACGTTACACGGGAGTTTTGCCATGAGTACTGGGCAAGTGAAGTGGTTCAACAACGCAAAGGGCTTTGGATTCATTCTTCCGGACAATGGCGGTGACGATCTGTTCGCGCACTACTCCGCAATCGGAATGGATGGTTACAAGACACTCAAGGCCGGGCAGACTGTCAGCTTCGAGACCATCGAAGGACCGAAAGGCCTGCACGCCGCCAATATTCGACCGATCAGTCCGGAGCAGAGCCCGACCCAGGCAGGGTCCAGCTGAGCTGACCTGAACGGCATTCGAACCGACATCCTGAAAACGCACACTCCCTCATTACCCCTTGCATGATGAGGGAGTTCTGCCCCGACTACAGACTGGCAACAGCCTCGTTGAAGGTCGCGCTCGGCCGCATGGCCTGGGATGCCTTCTGATGGTCCGGTTGATAATACCCCCCGATATCGACGGGCTTGCCTTGCACGCCGTTGAGCTGAGCAACGATCTCGGATTCCTTCTGTGTCAGTGTCTGCGCCAGCGGCGCGAAATGCGCCTGCAGGTGTGTGTCGTCGGTCTGCGCAGCCAGGGCCTGCGCCCAGTACAGCGCAAGGTAGAAATGACTGCCGCGGTTATCCAGGTGCCCGACACGCCGCGTGGGGGATTTATCGTTGTCGAGGAACAGACCTGTCGCCTTGTTCAAGGTGTCCGCCAGCACCTGCGCCTTCTTGTTGCCGGTCTTCATGGCCAGGTCCTCGATCGACACAGCCAACGCAAGAAATTCGCCCAGGGAATCCCAGCGCAGATGGCCCTCCTCCAGGAACTGCTGAACATGCTTGGGCGCTGAGCCGCCCGCCCCGGTCTCGAACAAGCCCCCGCCCGCCAGCAGCGGCACGATCGACAGCATCTTGGCGCTGGTGCCCAGTTCGAGAATGGGGAAGAGATCCGTGAGATAGTCACGCAACACGTTGCCGGTCACGGATATCGTGTCCTTGCCGGCACGGATGCGCTCCAGCGAGAACCGCACTGCCTCCACTGGGGACATGATGCGAATGTCGAGCCCCTCGGTGTTGTGATTCTTCAGATAGGTCTGCACCTTGTGGATGAGCTGCACATCATGGGCACGCCTCTCGTCCAGCCAGAACACGGCGGGCGTGGACGTGGCACGCGCGCGGACCACGGCAAGCTTCACCCAGTCCTGCACTGGCAAGTCGCGAGTCTGGCACATGCGCCAGATGTCGCCCTGGGCAACCTCGTGTTCAAAAACCACCTGACCCGCGCTGTTGAGCACTCGCACGCTGCCATCAGCCGGCACCTTGAAGGTCTTGTCGTGCGAGCCGTATTCCTCGGCCTTCTGCGCCATCAATCCGACATTGGACACACTGCCCATGGTGGCCACATCGAAGGCGCCGTGCTTCTTGCAGTTGTCGATGGTCTCCTGATAGACGCCGGCATAGCAGCGATCGGGAATCATGGCCTTGGTGTCATGCAGCTTGCCATCGGGACCCCACATCTGACCGGAGGCGCGGATCGCGGCAGGCATGGATGCATCGACGATCACGTCGCTGGGGACGTGCAGATTGGTGATGCCCTTGTCGGAATCCACCATGGCCAGCGCCGGACGCATCTTGTAGACCGCCTGGATGTCGGCCTCGATCTGCTCGCGCTGGGCGGCCGGCAGCTTCTTGATCTTCTCGTAGACATCACCCAGACCATTGGCAGGATCAACGCCCAGCTGCGCAAAGACCTCGGCGTGCTTGTTGAACACGTCCTCGAAATACACTGTCACGGCATGACCGAACATGATCGGGTCGGAGACCTTCATCATGGTGGCCTTGAGATGGAGGGACAGCAGGACACCGGTGCTCGCGGCATCGGCGATCTGCTCCGCGAAGAAGCGGCGCAGCGCGGCACAGCGCATGACCGATGCGTCGATGATCTCGCCCGCCTGCAGCGCGGTTTTCTCCTTGAGCACCTTCACGGCGCCATCCTTGCCGACAAATTCGATGCGCACGCTGTCAGCCGCCGCCATGACGGCGGATTTCTCGCTGGCATAGAAGTCGCCATCCTGCATGTGCGCGACATGGGACTTCGAGTCGGGCGACCACTTGCCCATGGAATGCGGGTTCTTGCGGGCGTATTCCTTGACCGGCGCTGCCACGCGGCGATCCGAGTTGCCCTCGCGCAGCACGGGGTTCACGGCGCTGCCCAGCACCTTGGCGTAGCGCGCCTTGATGGCCTTCTCCTCGTCGCTCTTCGCATCCTCGGGGTAATCCGGTACCGCATAGCCATGCGCCTGCAGTTCCTTGATGGCGGCCTGCAACTGCGGAATGGAGGCGCTGATGTTCGGCAGTTTGATGATGTTGGCTTCCGGTGTCTGGGCAAGTTCGCCCAGTTCGGCGAGGGCATCGCTCTGACGTTGCTCCGGAGTCAGGGCATCGGGGAAATTGGCGATGATGCGGCCCGCGAGCGAGATATCCTTGGTGATCACATCGATGCCTGCGGCACGCGCATAGGCCTGCACGATCGGCAGCAGGGAATACGTGGCCAGTGCCGGTGCTTCATCGGTAATGGTGTAGATGATCGTGGGTGCATTCGTCATTGTTGTTTCCTTGATTGCGTGGACAGACTTCGCCAGGAGTATTCAGTGGCGGGATACGGAGCTGATCTCAACACTGCAAAGATTTCTAAGAGCTTGATGCTCAAGCTGAAACGGGCGGCATTGTAGCAGCAGCAGGTTTGCTAGAATAGCCGCCCTCTCCCCCTCTGGCAGATGTGTCGCATGGCAAGACTGATTCTTCTCAACAAACCCTACGACATGCTGTCCCAGTTCACCGACGACAGTGGTCGCGCCACGCTGGCCAGCTGTGTCGACGTGCCAGGCTTCTACCCGGCCGGCCGCCTGGACCGGGACTCGGAAGGTCTGCTCCTGCTGACCGATGACGGTCGGCTGCAACAGCGCATCAGCGATCCACGCCACAAGATGGGCAAGGTCTACTGGGCCCAGATCGAGGGAACCCCATCCGCCGAGGCCATCGAGCGGCTGCGCCGGGGCGTGGCGTTGAATGACGGCATGACGCGCCCGGCCAAGGTGCAACTGCTGGCAGAGCCAAGCCTGTGGCCACGCAACCCTCCCATTCGGGAGCGACGTCACATTCCAACCGCCTGGCTGGAAATCACACTCTTCGAAGGCCGCAATCGTCAGGTGCGTCGCATGACGGCAGCCGTCGGGCTGCCAACCCTGCGCCTGGTGCGGGTGGCGATAGGGCCATGGACCCTGGGGGACTTGCAGCCGGGAGAGTGGCGACTGCTGGAAGTGGCTGACGCCACGCGTTGAAGCGGCAGGAATTCAGCGCTTTTCCCAGCGTGCCCGGGCGGCTTCATCGCTGCTGCGGCTCTCGATCCACTCAGCTCCCTCTGCCGTGTGCTGCTTCTTCCAGAACGGTGCCCGGGTTTTCAGGTAGTCCATGATGAACTCGGCGGCGGCGAAGGCGTCGCCGCGGTGCGTGCTGGCGATCCCAACGTGGACGATCTGATCACCGGCGTTCAGCGGACCGACGCGATGAATCACCTGCCAGGCCAGCACGTCCCAGCGCAAACGCGCCTCGTCCACAATCGCCAGAAGCGCCTTTTCCGTCATGCCGGGATAATGCTCCAGCACCAGACGCTGGACGGCCGGTTCGCGGCCAGCCTCCGTGCTGTCGTAGAACTCGCGGACCAGCCCCGTGAAGCTGACGATGGCACCGGCATTGCCGGCGGCGCTGCGCAGTTGCGCGTAAAGCGCTGCCACATCGAAATCGGCTTCCTGCACGCTGAGCATGGTCAGCCTCCCGTCATCGGTGGGAAGAAGGCGACTTCCTCTGTGCCCGTCAGTGGATATCCGCGATCGACAATCGTCTGATTCACGGCAACCAGCACCTGAGTCACATCCTGCAGGGCTGGCCAGGCGCCTCCGCGGCTGCTGGCGAGGTGATCGGCCAGCGCACCTACCGTGCCCACGCCTTCAGGCAGGGCAAGGACCTCAGCGCTGCGTCCGAGGGTTTCACGCAGACTGGCGAAATACTGGATGTTCAGCATCGCATGAGCTCCCTACAGCTGCGTGCAGCATGGTCGAAATCACTTTTAACTCTTGACATAATGCCCTGACTTTCCGCCCTTTTTTTCCAAGAGACAAATGTCATCGATGCGCATGCCCTTGTCCACGGCCTTGCACATGTCATAGATCGTCAATGCGGCCACCGAGACTGCTGTCAACGCCTCCATCTCGACACCCGTCTTGCCATCCAGCGCGCAGGTGGCGGCAATGTGTATGCAGTGCCCAGGCTCGTCGATGGTGAAATCCACGCTGACGCGCGTGAGCATCAAGGGATGGCAGAGCGGTATCAGATCGGCACATTTCTTCGCAGCCTGGATGCCGGCGATGCGCGCCACCGCCAGCACATCGCCCTTCTTGTGGCCACCGGCGACAATCAGCGCCAGAGTCTGCGGCAGCATGTGCACGGTGGCCGAGGCCGTGGCCTCGCGTGCCGTGACGCTCTTGCCCCCCACGTCGACCATGCGGGCATGGCCCTGTGCATCCAGATGCGTCAATCCGCTCATGTTGTCTGCCTGCGCCTCGAATTTGATCAGGCGGCCATTATCCACGGATTGCCCCAGGAGCTGAAGCACTTCACCGGACGGATTCCAGGGAGCAAAAACGCCGCGTTTCGGGTAGCATGGCGCCTTCGCGAAATGCACCGGAAACCGTCTTTCCCCATGAGTCAATGGCACCCTCACTCCACCGTGGCCACCGTCGTCGAGCGCGACGGACTGTTCCTGATCGTCGAGGAAATGGTCGATGGCCGGATTCTCTACAATCAGCCTGCCGGCCACTTGGAAGCCGGGGAAACCCTGCAGGAAGGCGCTTTGCGGGAAACGCTCGAAGAGACGGCCTGGGAAGTGCAGCTCACTGATCTGTTGGGGCTGTATCACTACACCACGGCCGATGGCACTTGCTATATCCGCACCTGCTTCATCGCCGAACCCGTGCTGCACCACCCGGATCGCGCCCTGGATACCGGCGTGCTGCGCGCACTCTGGCTCAGCCGTGCCGAACTCGACGCACGGCGGGAGCAGCTGCGCAGCCAGATCGTGTTGCGCGTGATCGACGATTATCTGGCCGGCAAGCGTCACCCCATGAGCTTGATCACCAGTCTTGCCTGAACCGCAACGCCACTCTCTTCGTCAGGACACCGATACCTTGAGCATGAGTTCCCCCAGCCCCGCAGAGAAAGCCCCCGCCGCCACCCGCGTGATGGTGGGCATGTCCGGGGGCGTCGACTCGTCGGTCGCCGCGCTGCTGTTGCTGGAGCAGGGCTATCAGGTCGAAGGCCTGTTCATGAAGAACTGGGACGAGGACGACGATACCGAGTACTGCACCGCCAAGGCCGACCTGGCCGATGCCCAGGCCGTCTGCGACACCCTCGGCATTCGCCTGCACACGGCCAATTTCGCCGCCGAGTACTGGGACCATGTGTTCGAGCACTTCCTGGCCGAGTACCAGGCGGGGCGCACCCCCAACCCTGACATCCTTTGCAACCGGGAAATCAAGTTCAAGGCCTTTCTCAACTACGCCACCCTGCTGGGCGCCGATCTGATCGCCACCGGGCACTACGCGCGCCGTGCCACCCGCATGGGACCTCAGGGGACGCAGACTGTCCTGCTCAAGGGGCTGGATGCCAACAAGGACCAGAGCTATTTCCTCAGCGCCGTGAACGAGGACTGCCTCGCCCGCAGCCTGTTTCCCGTGGGTGAGCTGGAGAAGTCCGCCGTGCGGGCGCTGGCGGCAAAGCACGGCTTCATCACCCACGACAAGAAGGACAGTACCGGCATCTGCTTCATCGGCGAGCGCCGTTTCAAGGACTTCCTGCAGCGCTATCTTCCAGCCCAGCCCGGAGACATCGAGACCGTGGATGGCGAGGTCATCGGCCGCCATCAAGGCCTGATGTACCACACTTACGGCCAGCGCCAGGGCCTGGGCATCGGCGGCCTGCAGCAGCACGGCGAGGCGCCGTGGTATGTGGTGGGCAAGGATCTCGCGCGCAACGTCCTGCTGGTGGCCCAGGGCAACGACCACCCGAGTCTGTTCTCCTCGTCCCTGCTGGCCACCCAGCTCGCATGGATCAATCATGCCGCACCCGCGCTGCCGCTGGAGTGCACCGCCAAGATTCGCTACCGTCAAGCCGATCAGGTCTGCCGCGTCACGACTGCCGGTGCCGATGCCGCGCACGACTGCTTGCTGGTGCACTTCGCGCAGCCGCAACGTGCCGTGACACCGGGCCAGACGATCGTGTTCTATCAGGATGACATCTGTCTGGGAGGGGCTGTCATTGCAGAATACTTCCGCTAGGTTCACCGAATGGGAATACCGCAATATCGCTCTGGCCGTGGTGGCTCAGTGCGCACAGCTCGTGCACAGTCTGGCGACCACCGGACGAGCCGATCCACGCCAGGTCAATGCCTGCATCGCGCCCTTGCTGGTGCTGGAACCGGATTCCGTTGCCGATATCTATCCCGACCTCGCAGCGTTCAGCAGCGGCCTGCAGGCTCTCCAGCACTCGCTCAGCCATGAGGGAGTGAAGGAGTTCGCCGAACCCATCAAGTACGTGCTGGGCATGACGGTGCTGCAACAGCAGCTGATGGCCGTCCCGGCCATGCAGGCGCAGATACGGCAGCGCCTGCAGATTCGCCACTCCCTGCTGGCCGACAAGTCAGAACAGGCAGGAGAGACGGCAGCGGGCGACGCCGAGCTTTACGACTTTGCCGTGCTGGCCGCGCTCTATCAGGACACCATCAGCCGCCTGACCATGCGCATTCATGTCAAGGGCACACCCGAGCATCTGCGCAGGCAGGAGGTGGCCGACAAGATCCGCGCACTGCTGCTGGCCGGCATCCGCTCGGCCTTGCTGTGGCATCAACTTGGCGGGCGGCGCTGGCACCTGTTCATCTACAAGAAGCGCATCCGGGAATGCGTGGCACAGATCCGGCGCAGCCTGATCAGTGTGCATTGACCGCCCGAGCACCCCATTCCAGACTCAGACCATTGGCAGGACGACACCATGACAGCACTCCCCTTGAGCGATCTCACGGCCATTTCACCCGTGGACGGGCGCTACCGCAGCAAGGCCGCGGCCCTCAGTGACTACTTCAGCGAATTCGCCCTGATCCGCTATCGCGTGATCGTGGAAATCCGCTGGCTGCAGCGCCTGACCTCCATGCCACAGATCCAGGAGGCGCCGCCCCTGGGCGAGACCGGCAATGCCCTGCTGGATGCGATCATCAGCCAGTTCAGCCTGGCCGATGCCCAGCGTGTGAAGCAGATCGAAGCCACCACCAATCACGACGTGAAGGCGGTGGAATATTTCCTCAAGGAAAAGGTGCAGAGTCAGCCGGCACTGGCGGCGCAGATGGAGTTCGTGCACTTCGCCTGCACGTCCGAGGACATCAACAACCTGTCCTATGCCCTGATGCTGCGTGACGGGCGCGACTGCGTGATCCTGCCGTTGATGCGCCAGCTCATCGACACCCTGCGCTTGCTCGCCCATGAGCATGCCGCCCAGCCGCAGCTCTCGCGCACCCACGGCCAGACGGCCTCGCCCACCACGGTCGGCAAAGAGATCGCCAATGTGGTGGCGCGTCTGGAGCGGCAGTATGCCCAGGTTCGAGACAGCCAGATCCTGGGCAAGATCAACGGCGCGGTGGGCAATTACAACGCTCACTTGAGTGCCTACCCCGACGTGGACTGGCAGGGCAATGCACGCAGCTTCGTCGAGTCCCTGGGGCTGGTGTGGAATCCTTACACCACCCAGATCGAGCCCCACGACTACATCGCCGAGCTGTTCGGCGCCATCTGTCGCTTCAACACCATCCTGATCGACCTCGACCGCGATCTGTGGGGCTATATCTCCCTCGGCTATTTCAAGCAGAAGACCATCGCCGGGGAAGTGGGCTCTTCCACCATGCCGCACAAGGTCAACCCGATTGATTTTGAAAATGCCGAAGGCACTCTCGGAATTGCCAATGCCCTGCTGCGGCACTTAAGCGACAAGCTGCCCGTATCGCGCTGGCAGCGGGACCTGACCGACTCCACGGTGCTGCGTAATCTGGGGGTGGCCCTGGGCCACAGCCTGCTGGCCTACGACGCTGCCTTAAGGGGCCTGGGCAAGCTGCAGATCAATC
>JALREE010000072.1 GCA_023256835.1 Pseudomonadales bacterium
CTCCGACCGCGTGTTCCCCCAGACGCTCGCCGTGCTGCAGAGCCGGGCCGAACCCCTCGGCATCGAACTGCGCGTCGGACCGTCCGATGCCTTTGCGCTCGGCGATCCGCTTGTGTTTGGTGCGCTGGTCCAGTGTCCGGACGAGGCAGGTCGCATCGACGACCTGCGTGCCTTCATCGACCGGGCACACGAGGCGGGTGTCCTGGTGGCCGTGGCCACCGACCTGCTGGCCCTGACCGTGCTCACGCCTCCGGGCGAGATGGGCGCCGACATCGTGCTGGGCAACTCCCAGCGCTTCGGCGTGCCGCTCGGCTTCGGTGGTCCGCATGCGGCCTTCTTCGCCACGCGCCAGGACTATGTGCGCCACATCCCGGGCCGCATCATCGGCGTGTCCATCGACGCCCGTGGCAAGCAGGCCTTCCGCATGTCGCTGCAGACCCGCGAGCAGCACATCCGCCGCGAGAAGGCGAACAGCAACATCTGCACTGCACAGGTGCTGCTGGCCAATATCGCCGCGCTCTATGCCATGTACCACGGCCCGGAAGGGCTGCGCACCATCGCGCAGCGCATCCACCGTCTCACCGTCATCCTGGCGAGCGGCCTGCAGGCACGCGGCCTGCCCCTGCGCCACAGCGCCTTCTTCGACACGCTGAGCCTGGATGTGGACGACACCACCCGTGCCGGCATCCTGGCGCGCGCGGCGGAAGCGGGCCTCAATCTGCGCGTCGACCAGCCGCACTGCCTGGGCATCAGCCTGGACGAATGCACCACGCCGGCCGAGGTCGCCACTCTGTGGCATGTGCTGCTGGGCGTGGAGGCCAGCGGTCTGGACGTGGACGCACTCGATCAGCAGATCTGCGCCGGAGCGGCCGCGCAGGCCGGCATTCCCGCTGCGCTGCAGCGCCAGTCGGCGTTCCTGCAGCATCCGTACTTCAATCGCTATCACAACGAGACGGACATGCTGCGCTACCTCAAGCGCCTGGAGAACAAGGACATCTCCCTGACCCACGCCATGATTCCGCTGGGCTCCTGCACCATGAAGCTCAATGCCACGGCCGAGATGATCCCGATCACCTGGCCGGAATTCAGCAAGCCGCACCCCTTCACACCGGTGGAGAAGACGGCCGGCTATCGCCGCATGATCGGCGAGCTGGAAGACATGCTGAAGGAGATCCTGGGCTTCGACGCCGTCAGCATGCAGCCCAACTCCGGAGCGCAGGGCGAGTACGCCGGCCTGCTGGCCATTCGCAACTACCTGATCAGCAAGGGCGAGGCGCAGCGCAATGTGTGCCTGATCCCCAGCTCCGCCCACGGCACCAACCCCGCCAGCGCCCAGATGCTCAGCATGAAGGTGGTGGTCGTGGCCTGCGACGAGCGCGGCAACATCGATGGCGCGGATCTGCGCGCCAAGGTCGATCCCAACCTGCCCGAGGGCCCCGGCGACGCCGAGCGCGCTGCGGACGCGCACCTCACCGAGGAAGCGGAGGAGCGCGGGGAGCAGGAAGACGGTGCGGACGCTTCGGGCGCCGAGCCGCGCGGCGCTATTGACCGGCCGCTACCCGAGTCGCAGCGGCATGTGCCACGACCAGTTCCGCGTGCTGCGGAGTCGCTCCCTTGGCCAGTTGCCAGACAGCGAAATCACGCTGGCCGAAGCCCTTAAGTCGCGAGGTTA
>JALREE010000112.1 GCA_023256835.1 Pseudomonadales bacterium
TCCTGCAATTCACTGATGAAGCTGATCTTCTGCGTGGCGTCCTGCGGCACGATGACCGCCACGGAGACACTGTCCAGGGGCACGGCGGTGCCCTCGCCGAATGTCGAATTGATGGCACTGGTGATGCGGTGCGTGGTGGAAAAGTCCGCATCCCTGACGTTGAAGACCACGTGGCCGGCGTCGGCAAAGGGCGACTCGATCAGATTCTCGAGAATGGCACCATTGGGAATTCGGGCAGACGTCGGCACGCCGATTTCCAGGGTGGAGCCTGCCGCATCGGCGCTGACACCAGTGACTGACAGAGGCCCCTGTGCCAGGGCGTAGACTTGCCCGTCAATGCCGCGCAGCTCGGTCATGACTAGATTGCCTCCGCGCAGGCTGGAGGCGGTGCCAATGGCAGAGACGTGCACATCCAGACGTTGTCCTGGTTTGGCAAAGGCGGGAACTTCGGCGGTCACGATCACGGCAGCCACGTTGTCTGTCTGCACCGCCTGATTGGCGTTCTGGCGTGCCAGTGCCACCAGACTGTCACCCAGGTCGAACTCACTGATCGGACTGTCGACGCTCACGCCCAGGCCGGACAGCAGGGCGCGCAGGCTCTGCCCAGTCAGAGGCAGGTCCTTGCCATCGCCGGTGCCGGAAAGGCCGGCCACCAGCCCATAGCCAATCAGCTGATTGCTGCGCACGCCAGCGACGTCGGCGAGATCTTTGAGGCGGTCGCCATGACTAGTCGTGGTCAGCAGGAGCGTGATGAGCGCAAGAAACAGACGAAAGGGGGTGTGCATGGGCAAATCTCCTCAGAAGGGCCAGAAGCCGATCAGCGCGCGCAGGCCAACGGGCACCCGGGCTGCCCGGGCGAGCTCGCCCGAACCGTTGTAGGAAAACTGGGCATTGGCGATACGTCGCGACTGCACGGTGTTGTTGGGCTGGATATCTTCGGGACGCACCACTCCTTTGACGCGAATGGTTTCCGTGCCCTCGGTCAGGGTCAATTGCTTTTCGCCCAGAACCACCAGGTTGCCATTCTCCATGACGTCCACCACCACGGCAGAGATGGAGCCAGTCAGTGAGGCCGACTGATCCGCGGTTCCCCCGCCGGTGCTCGAGAGTGTTGATCCTCCTACCGGGGCGCCATCCAGAAAGCTGCCGGCAGAGAACAGAGAGGATGCCTGGTTCTCGCCCAGCAGATTATTAGAGGTTTCACGTTCTGCCGTCAGTCCGGAGGAGCGCGAGGCCTGCGCCGTTTCGTTGAGCACGATGGTGATGATGTCGCCCACCTTGATGCTCCCGCTCTGATAGATCCTGCGCGTGGGATACAGCCGTGCGCCATTGTCCATAATCGAGCCGGTGCGTACCTGCGGCGCGGACGCTGTGCTGGGGTAGATCAGATCGAAATCGGATTCGAATGCGTCCGGCACACGCTGTGTCCCGGTGCAGGCGGCGAGCAGGAGCATGGTGCTTGCGGCAACGACTCTGAAGGGCTTGTTCATGATGGGATCCGGGCGCTCTGGGAAAGCGATTACAGGTTGTTGTTGAGGAAGCGCAGCATGCCGTCCGCCGCGGAAATGGCTTTGGAATTGATTTCGTACGCGCGCTGAGTCTCGATCATGTTCACCATTTCCTCCACGATGTTCACGTTCGACGCTTCGAGGCTGCCTTGCATCAGCACGCCGGCGCCCTGTGCGCCCGGAATGCCGACGATGGCAGTGCCGCTGGCAGTGGTCTGCTGGTAGAGATTGCGGCCGATCGGCTGCAGGCCTGCATTATTGACGAACCGTGACAGCTGCAGCTGGCCGACCTGGACGGAGCCACCGCCGTTGGCCAGTTCCGCAGAGACGATGCCGTCGCGGCCAATGGTGATGCTGGCTGCATCCTGCGGAATGGTCACTGCGGGGATGATGGCCTCGCCCGATGCGGTGACCAGAGCGCCGGTGTTGGACAGCTTCAGTGAACCGTCACGGGTGTAGGCGATGGTGCCATCGGCTTGCTGCACGGAAAGAAAGCCATCGCCGGCGATGGCAACATCCAGGGCGTTTTCAGTAGCGATCATATTGCCCTGACGGTGCACTTTCTCCGTAGAGACCACCCGCGTCCCTGTCCCCAGCATGAGACCGGTGGGGTTTTGCGAGTTCACGTCAGTCTGGGCGCCTGCCTGAGCAATGCGCTGGTAAAGCAGATCCTCGAACATGGCGCGGTCTTTCTTGAAGCCGGTCGTGTTCACGTTGGCCAGGTTGTTGGCGATCACCGTCATCCGCGTAGACTGTGCGGAAAGGCCGGTCTTGGCGACCCACATTGATGCGTCCATTTTCTTCCTCTCAGCTAAAAAGTGATTCCAAAGTTCAACGCAGACTGATCATGGCGGTGCCGTCTTTGTCGATCTCTTCCGAGTTCTTGATCATCTTCATCTGCATTTCGAACGAGCGATACAGATCGAGCAGGCTCACCATGATTTCCACTGGATTGACATTGCTGCCTTCCAGCGAGGCCGGGGACAGCGAGGCCGGCAAGGGGCCGCTCGGAAAATCTCCGCCCTGGCCATCACTACCTTCTACTTCGTACAGGCCGTCAGCGCGTCGTACCAGCTGAGTGGCGCTGGCATCACGCAACATCAGGTTGCCGACCACGACTGGCTCTGCAGCCTCGTCTTCCGGGTTCATGGCGTAGACGGTGCCGTCCGGGCTCATGTCGATCAGAAAGCCCTGCGGGACCGTCATCGGCGCGCCTTCGCCCATCACCACATCCCCGGCCCCCGTGAGAAGCAGGCCGGTGGCCGACACGCGCAGGTCGCCGCGACGGGTAAAGGCGATAGTGCCTTCCTGCGTCTGCACGCCAAGCACGGTCTGATCGTTCAGCGCGATGTCCATGGCATTGCCGGTGTAGGTCACCGGCCCTGACTCCAGTTGGACCCGCGCGACCCCGGTCGACACGATAGGCTGGAAGCGTGTCGGCATTCCGGGCCCGTCGAGGTAGACCGACTGGGTCGTGGTCATGGTTGCGCGCTTGTAGCCTGTCGTAGACAGGTTCGCCAGGTCGTTGGTCAGCTGCACCCGGTTGAACTGCTGGCTCGATGCAGCGCCCAGTGCGGTGAAAATCAGTCTGTCCATTGCCCTGTCCTCGCTTGCCGTGTGTCAGGATCAGCCACGGATGTTGATGATGGCCTGGGTCATCGCGTTGGTTGTCTCGATGGCCTTGGCGTTCGCCTGGAAGTTTCGCTGCGCGGTAATCAGATCCACCAGTTCCGCAGTCAAGTCCACATTGGAGCGTTCCCGCGCACCGGCACGCAGGGTGCCGAAGCCGGCGGCACCGGGCTCTCCGTAGGTAGCTTCGCCTGACTCGGAGGTCGCATAGAAGCTGGAGTCGCCGATCTGACGCAGGCCCTGCGGCGTCGCAAAGTTCGCGATGATGATCTTGCCCAGCGACTTCTGCGAGCCGTTGGAGTAACTGGCCACGACCAGCCCGTCATCGCCGATGTTCACGCCCACCAGATCGCCCTCGGGCGCACCGTTCTGACTCTGGCTCAAGACGGCGAACGGGCTGTTGAACTGGGTGCTCTTGCCGTAGTCCAACGCCACAACGGTGCCGGTGATGCTGGCGCTTTCGAGGCGCGATTCTCCGATCGGCGACACCAGGGCTCCACTGGTGTCGAATGTCAGCTCACCCTTGTCGAGGAAGATCGGCGTCCAGTACGGAATGTTGTTGTCGTCAAATTCGCCTTTGTCGGCGGTCTCTATCCACTTGCCATTCTTGTCCTGGTAGACGTACATCGACCCGCCGGACACGATTTCCTGCTCCAGTTCGATATAGGTGGATGTCTTGCCGAACACGGCGTCGATGTCGTCCAGACCGAAATCCGGATGCCCTGCGATCTGGATGAAGGACTCGTCGGTGGTCGTAGAACCGGTGATCACCAGGCCTCCACGGCTGTCGTCAAACACCACCTTGACCCCGGAGACACTGCGACCGAGGCTGTCAGACATCAGGTTGATGCGGTCTTGCAAGTGCTGGGTGAAGGTACCGATGGAGTACTGTCCCGGGTCCAGCCGAATCTGCGATGAGATGCCGTCGATGATGACGGTCAGGCTGCGGTTGGCTGCTGTTACCGAGAACGAGCGGCGCGGGTCAACGCCCATCTGCTTGCCGTAGACCACTGCCGGGCTCGATTGCTGACCGCGCACAGTGGGGACGTTGTTGATCTGTGATGACTGCGGACTCACGGCCAGGCCTTCCTCCGGGATGCCCAGCAGTTCGAGGGCCAGCTCCGAGGACAAAGTGAGTATATCTGAAGGGTCGCCAGTAGCCGGATCTGGCTCGTAATTCAGGCTCACCGCCAGGCTGGACTGGTCACCTGTCGAGCCGCTGCGAATCAGGAACTTGCCGTCGGAGTAGGTCACGCTGATGCCGAAACGCTGTTCACGCACGCCGGCAATCGCAGAGCCATTGGGACGGATATCGCGCAGCAGAATCACATCCGGATCATTGTCCTGCGGCAACAGCAGGGTGCCGAAGTCATCCGGCACGTCGGGATCGAGCGATTCTCCAGGCGCCGTTCGGACGCCGAAAATGGGATCGATCCCTTCGCCGGCAGTCTTGCGGACAAAGATCTCACCGATGCTGCCATTCTGTGTCACCTTCAAGCCCTGATTGACAAAGTCGTACTCGATCGTCAGGTCTTTGAACACTGCGTCCGGGTCGGCATCGTCGATCGACTGAAGGTACTTGTTGATCGCATAGGTCAGCGCTTCGGGATCGGCCTCGTCGTTGTCGATGAGGCTCACCTCTTCTGCTGTGCCGATATCCTCCAGGATCTCGCGGATATTGAGTTCCAGTTCGCTGAAGGTGCCGTCAGACTCGACCTTGGTGATGGTGATGTTGCCGGGCTTCTCGAGTTCGGGCGTCGCGGCCTCTGCGGAGAAATCGAAGCGCCGGCCGTCACCGAACCGGGTATTCAACTGATTGGTCAATTCAAACGCGATCTGGGTGCCTGACATCTTCACATCGCGGCCGGCCAGGTGTTCCAGACCGACATTGAACGAGGTCGAGCCATCCACCGAGACCTTGAACATATTGGTCAGCTGGGCCCGGCTGAACGTGGAAAAGTCGACGCCATCCTGATTGTTGGTCAGGTTCAGGTTGTCGCGATAAGGGGAACTTTGTGCAACCTGAGTCTCGACGGTGGCTGGCGTGGATTCGATCGGGCTGGAGAGATTGTCGTAAGAGTACTTCTTGTAAAGGGTTCCCGTGGTGATCAGGTATTTCTCGCTTTCTGCGCTGGTGCGCTGGAGTTGCACCAGCTCGGATGCCGTCTTGATCTCGCCGAACTTATTGACGAAGTACTGGTCGCCGGAGCGGTCAGAGGCTTGAATCAGTTCCGGTGTCACGAATTGATCGTCGATATACACATAGGTCTGCCACTTGTTGTAGGGGTCGTCGGCTGTTGCCGTGGCCGTCTTCACGTAGTAGGCCGTCGCCAGGTGCGAGGAGCCTGAGGCCCCGTAGATCGTGAACGAGGTGGTCTTGTGATACGTGTCCGGCTTGTTGCGATTGAACGCCGCCGTGATGGGCTGGCTGTTGGAGGGTAGATTGAGCCCCAGCTCCACACTGGTTGTGGCCTTGAATTCGGAGACTGTCTTGCGCGGAATCGTCAGGGCGCTCAGCGGCTTGCTGAAGTCGGCCTTGTTGGTGGAGTCCACCGGCAATGACATCAGGGACTGGCCCGCACTGTTCACCATTTGATTCTGCTCATTCAGCACGAAGCCGCCGTTACGGGTATAGATCTTCGTGCCATCGGGCGATTGCATCGCGAAAAAACCATCACCGGTGATGGCCAGATCGAGGGAGTTGGCCGAGAACTCGATATTGCCCTGGCTGAACTCCTGCACCACCTGCTTGAGCGAGACACCGTTACCGACGACACTCGAGGCCTTCTGCAGCGGGGACGTCGCGAAGATGTCACCAAAGTCGGCGCCGGATTTCTTGAACCCCGAGGTGCCGGCGTTCGCGATATTGTTGGAGGTCACCGCGAGCTCGGTGGTCGCAGCGTTCAGTCCGGTCAGTGATGTATAGAATGACATGTGGCGTTCCTCGTGAAATTTCGGGTGTGATTGATTTGCTTCGCTACAGACCGATTCGCTGCAGCTGCGCCAGGTTGATTTCCTTTCCGGTTTCGGTTTCCACGACCAGGCCGGAGGCATCCTCGTCCCAGCGTACGGCCGTAATCAGTTCATTGGTGGTCACGCGTGCCGCGCTGGCTTGGCCTGCGCGCTGGATGTCCACGGAAACTGTGTACAGCCCGAGCGGGACCTCCTCGCCTTTGGCAGTGACGCCTTTCCATTCCAGCGCGAGCGTTGACGCTGGCTGGCGTCCAAAGGCACGTTCAAAAACCACGATTCCCTCAGCATTGCGCACTACGAAACGGCCACTGTCGGCGCCTTCGGGCAAATCCGCGCTGATCTGTGACACTCGGCCCGCGCCGCCTATCACCGTGCCCGACGTGGAGGGCACGCTGCGTCCTAGCATGCTGGTGCTGTCCATCAGGCGTGCCTGCAGCATGTTGCTCGACATGGTTTCCATGGCGCCCTGCATGGCCTTCATGGATTCAAGCGAGGAGAACTGCGCCAGTTGTGCCACGAAGGCTTCGTTTTCCATGGGGCTCAGCGGGTCCTGACTTTTCAACTGGGTGGTAAACAATTTCAGAAAAGCGTCGCGGCCGAGTGACTGATCCACCGTCTTGGGCGCGTATTTCTGCGCCTCCAACTGCTCGGTGGTCAGGATGTTGCTTGGAAGAGTGACATTGCTCATGAGGGTCGGTGTCCTGGCGGTCAAGCCTTCGTGATGTCGAGTGTGCGCAGCATCAGGTCCTTGGCGGTCTTGATGACCTCCACGTTGTTCTGATAACCGCGTGAGGCATCAAGCATTTCGATCATTTCTTCGACTTCGTTGACATTCGAGCCCCAGATGTAGCCGTCAGCATTGGCCATCGGGTGTCCCGGGTTGTACATCTCCTTGAGCGGGCGCGGGTCGTCGACGATGTCCGCCACGCGGACGCCGCCGCCTGCCGACTGGCCCTGGGCGCTTACCATCTGATTCAGGATGGACGCAAACACCGGGCGTTTGCCGCGGAAGGCCTCCGCCTCCGAGCCTGCCACCACATTGCTGTTGGCAATGTTGCTGGCGGTGGAGTTCATGCGGATCAGCTGTGCACTCAGGCCGCTGCCGGCGATGTCGAAAATTCGGTCAAGGGCCATGCTCATTCTCCTCGCAGGGCTTTGCGCAGGCCGCTGACGCGCGATTCAAGAAATTGTAGTGAGGCCTGGTAGTCGGCGGCGGCGCGGCCGAACTTAGCCTGCTCCAGGCCGATTTCCACGGTGTTGTTGTCCAGACTCGGGTTCAGCGGCACACGGTAGACGATGGCATTGCTCACCGAGGGTCGGCCGCTGCTGGTGCCTCCCAAATGCTGTTCGTCGGTGTTGCGCACCCGCATCCCCAGGCTGCCCTCGGCCTGACGCATGGCGCCGGCGAAGTCCAGATCCTTGGCGCGGTAGTTGGGCGTTGCGGCGTTCGCGATGTTCTGCGAAATCAGCTCCAGCCGCGTGTTGCGCAGCTGCAGAGCGCTGCTGTGCAGCGAGAAGTAAGAGTCGAGCAATGCCATGGGACATCCGCCTTTGTGTCGGTACGACTGTGTATAAGCACAAGGTGTGCCAGCATTTGAAAATGCTGTCGTGAGTCCGGTAAGATGCTGAAAAGCCCCGGCAGCCCTGCAGTTTGCCGCTGCAAGTGTCGACTGCCCTCGGGCAGGAGCAAGGGCAGGGGCAGGCCCGTCAGGGCAAAGCGGCAAGATTGCGGCAGCGCGATGCCGCTTTGCCGGTCTCACGCGTGTGACGTGACAGGTCGGCGCCTTTCGATGCAAGGGAAATCCATGACTAAAACATCATCGCTGTGGCTGGTCCTGAGCCTGCTGTTCCTGGCCGGCGGCACACGCGCGCTGGCGGCAGAGTCGGACCTGCGCGCCGAGATGGTGGAACAGCTGCAGGTATGGCTTGCGGCAAGCCAGGGGGAGCAGGCGCGCGGCGTGACCCTCGACCTGCTGGATCGACGCATCCGTGTGCCCGCCTGCGAGACCCCTTACGTGTTCAGCTTTCCTTTCAACGATGGCCGCACGCTGCGGGTGGAGTGCCCCGCGCTGAACTGGTCGATCGTGACACGCATGAATCGTGACGAGACCCCGGCCGTGCCGGCTGACGCTGGGCGCCCCAACAATGCGGGGCTCGAGGGTCAGCAGGCGTATCAGCTCAGGGTTGCGAAGCAGGCGGGAGACCTGCTTGCCGAGGCCGACCTGCAATCCATTGAGGTGGATCCAACACGAGTGTCTGTTGCCCGCCCCCTCAGCCTGACGCAGTTGCTGGGTGCCAAAGTGGCGCGCGATCTTGCGGTCGGAACGGTACTGCAGGCTGCCGACGTGCTGCAGGCCGGCACGGCCCTGACGGTGACCGCCCTCGTGCCGCGTGGCACCGTCCTGAGTGAGGCCAACACCCGCACTGCCACCTTTTACGGGCCGCTTCCTACCGATGTAATCACCTCGGTGCAATCCCTGCGTCGCGCCGTGGCGACGGGGCCGTTGCAGCCCGGACAGCCGCTGCGTCTTTCGGGCATTCGCGCACTCCCCGATGTCGTGCGGGGCGACGAAGTGGTGGTGGCCGTGCGGCGCGGTCCGGTCAGCATCGAGTCGTATGCCGTCGCCGAGGAGGAGGGGATGACGGGTGATCAGATCACTGTCCGCAGCGGCGAGTCCGGCGAACAGTTCAACGTGATCATTACCGGCGTGCGTCGAGTCGAGCCTCTCTGATGGCAGGGGCGATGGCTGGACGAAAAAAAATTCAACAATTCCCTAAAGCACGCTGCAGCAAGTGTCGACTCCAGTGACGTAGCGTGCCATAACTCTTCGCGATTTCATGAACTGGCCAACATTATGAACACGATCAACCCGACAGACCCCGGCAAATCCAGCCTGCAAACCATCTCTGACAACAAGCGTGTGAAGGACTTGAGGGAAAAGGCTGCCCAGGACACCTCCATGCGGCTCACGCCAGAGGAATTGGTCCGGACCGAGTCAGACCTGAAGCTCTCCGAGGCGGTGAGCGCCGCGATCAAGCCCGCCTCGGCGGAGTACGACACCGCCAAGGTCGACAACATCAGGGAAATGCTGCGACGCGGCAATTATCCTCTCGATCCGCGCAAGATAGCGGAAAGTATCGTCGAGCTGGAAAAGCTGCTCTAAGGCCGGGGAGAGACCTATGTCCTCGGCTGCGGACACTGTCCAGATGACGACGCTGATTGCTGAACTGGAAAGCCTTTGCTCCGACGTCAGTCAGTTCAGTGCCTTGCTGGACGACGAGTTTGAGGCCATGAAGGCCCAGGATCTTGCCCGCCTGGAAGCGCTTCAGCCAGTCAAGGAGCGTGCGTTGGCGCAGCTGGGGGATACGCGCTTTCGACGCGTGCAGGCACAGTTGAGCGCGGGGGAAGCGGCGGGCTTGCCGGTGGCTGTCACGGAGAAATGGGCTCGTCTGGTCGAGACCGCAGAGACCATCAAGGCCAGTCTTGCACGCAATGAAGTGTTGATCAGCCGCAAGTTGACCGTGGTGCGCGAGGCGCTGCAGACCTTGTATCAGACGGGTTCTCGCGAGGGGGTTCAGCTTTACGATCGACTGGGGCGATTGACCCGCCCGGGACGCTCATCCTGACGCTGTCGCCGGTCTACCCCGGGCATCAGGCGTTGCCGTCGCCGGCCTCTGTATCGGCGGCGACAGTCTCGACAGAGCGGGCTTCGCTCAGCAGACTTCCCGCCAGGCCGGTCGGCACCGGCAGCTTGATCTTGCTGTAAAGCGTGGAGATGGTTTCCTCCAGGGCCATGCGCAGCCGGTTCAGCTCGTCGCTCTGGGCTCTTGCACTGTCATAGGCCACGTTGTAAAGGCTGTTCAGCTCCTGCGAGGGCAGCCAGCTGGACAGGGCGAATCGCAAGGTCTTCACCAGGCGTTCACTCTTTGGAGTTGCCCGTGCAGCTCCAAACTTCCCATCACTGCTGCCTTCGGCAAACAAACTCCGAATCGTCTTCAACAGCACAGGCGCGTACTGTTCGCGAAACTGTTCTATATCCGTGGCGGTCAGCCCTTCCGGAACAGTTTTACCCGCCAGCATGTCCCACAGTGGCTTGCCTTGGAGGCCATGGAAGGGCGCATTGTCGACTGCGCTGGCGCCACTCCCGCCGACTTGCTGATCCATCAGTTGACGTGTGATTTCCTCCAGACTGCGAATCTTGCCGACGGCATACAGCACCAGGACCGTGATGGACGCCGTGCATATCAGAATGATGGTCAGGACGATCAAATTGCTCATGGGCATGGTCTCGGGAGAAAGTGAACCCAGTGCACTTATCCGTCGTGGTTGCCAGGATCGCCAGCATTGCCGGAGCCCGACTCGTCGCCGGCTTCTTCGCGCAGAAAGCGCAATACTTCCAGATTCTCGATGAGACCCAGCTCTTTCCACATGTCGTCGGCCACCGCCTGCACCTGTTTGATGGCCTGCGACCTGGTGATTTTCTGCGTCTGATATGCGCCGGCCACGCTGAAGATCTTCTCCGCGAAGCGCTCAGGGATATAAGTGAACATGAAGTCTGCACCAGACTTTACCAGCTGGAAGGTATCAGCTTGCGGTGCTTCGGGCTTTTCTGCGCCATTGGCCAGCGCGAGCAACAAGGTTTCCTCGTAGACTTCCACCTCGCGTGCGGCACGCACGAAGGCCGTGTCGATATTGGCTCGACAGCGCAGAGCTACTCGGACGCAGTAAACGCGACTTTCGCGCGCGTTGGCCTTGGCCACGGCGATCGCTTCTTCGTAGTCCTCACGAGCCTTCGCCTTGAGCTTTTCGTTCTTGGATGTCTTAAACCACACTAGTCGAGTGCTCCGGATTGATAGTGCGAACTCAGCATGGGTTTGAGTTCCTTAAGCGTGCCACTGAGGATCTGGCTGATGCGCGATTCGTTTACGCCGATGACTGCACCGATTTCCTTCAAGGTCATCTCCTCCACATAATAAAGCTGCAGGATCAGTTGCTTGCGCGTGTCCAGCTTTGCGATGGCCGTCTCGATCACCGATTTTACGTCGCCCTGCGCCACGGTGGCATAGGCCTCGTGACTTTCACTGGCGACATCAAAGCCATCTTCTTCCAATAGTGCGTCCAGTTCCAGCATGTTCAACTGAGTGGCGTGCAGGCGTTGCTCTTCGTAGGTGGCCACATCGATGCCCAGCGCGTCCGCCACTTCCCGATGCGTTGGCTGTCGACCGAGCGAATGGGCCAGCCTGGTGCTGTACTCACTGTGAAGCTTGCTGTTGCGAATCGCCAGGCGGGACACATCGCTCAGGCGACGGGCCTCGTCGATGATGGCGCCGCGGATTCGCGCCTTGGCATAGCTCTCGAAGCTGACCCCCTGGGCTGGATCGAAGCTCTTTTCAGCCTCCATAAGGCCGAGGGTACCGAGCTGGATCATATCGTCAAGCTCAATGTATGCAGGGATGCGCGGGCGCAGATGCACGGCGATACGACGGACCATCGCGAGGTAGTGCGTGATGGGCATTACCGTATTGCCGAGACTCTGCACATCCTGATAGGCATCAATGCTCATGATTGTCGTCAGTGGTGTCCCATGAAGAACTGCACTGCCCCGCTTGGCTGAGTGGCTGCCGGCCTTGCCAGCAGTCCCTTCGCCACTTGGCGGAAATTGGAGGCGATGACCGCGCTGGGCGCAAGGCGCAGCATTGGTGTCGATTTCTGCCACGACAGGTTCACCATGGGATCCTTGCTCACCGAGCCCAGGTAATGCAGCGAGGCATTGAGGAAATTGCCCACGACATTGTCCATGCTCTCGAACAGCCTGACGCCCTGTTGCTCGCTCTCGACTTGATTGGGCAAGTAGATGAAATGATCCAGCCTGTAGTCGTTCACCATGACCTTGAGCAGGGCATAGGCGTCAGCAATGGAGCTAAGCTCAGAAGTGCCGACCACCACCCGCTCCTCGCAGGCCTGCAGGAAGCTCAGAACGCTGGAGGAGATGCCGGCAGCGCAGTCCACGATCAGGACGTCGTATCGGGTGGAGAGCCCGGAAAACGCCTGAATGATGCGAGCAGACTCGACTCGGCCGACCGAGGCCAGTGCCTCGACACCGCTGGCGCCTGCGACCAGATCCACGCCAAAAGATGACTTCACGACGATGTCATCGAGCCGCACCAGGCCGTTCATCACATGGCCGATGTTCCCCACAGAGTCGACCCCCAGGCCGATCTGTGCATTCGCCAGGCCCATGTCGGCATCGAAATAGAGCACGCTTTTCCCCTGCTCTGCGATAGCCGTGGCGAGATTGATGGAGAGTGTTGTCTTGCCGACGCCGCCCTTGCCGCTGGCAATGCAGATGGTTCGGGTGCCGCTGTTCAGTGCCTGGGACTGCATGGTGTCTTCCTTGGAGTGTCGTGGAGAAGATCGGCAAGTGAAGGGGGGGGCGCCATGGTCAATCTGCGATTTCCTTCAGCACTTCTTCGGCCAGCATACGTTTGTCCAGTGTGATCAAGGGGCTTGCAGGCAGAGGTCCGGCGCCTGCGAACAGCAAAGGGGTGCGCGTTTCCAGGAGAGTTTCCACCAACGGCCAGCACGCTCCCGGACTGTCGAGCCTGGTAATCCACGTAGAGGCGAACGACAGGCCGGTACCTTGGCGGAATCCTCGCGACGACGTGCTGGCGGTATCCTTTGCCACCAGCAAATGAAAGTTCGCAAATGTAAGGTCGTTTTGCAAGCGCTGCAGCTCCGTGAAATCCAGGGTGCTGGGCAGCTCCACAATCAGGCTGGCATGCCCCATGTGCTCGTTGATGATTGACAGCAGCATGGACCATTCGGCCGCCTGGTAGACATCGATCCCCCGCTTTGCGCCGAGCAGTTGCAACTGCGTCCAGGTGCCGTCGCGCGTCGGCTTGTAGCCCACCACGATCGCGGTGCGGCCCTGTTCCTGCAGATGGGATGCCAGACGAAAGGCGTTCACGGTCTTGCCGACGCCTGCCTGACCCACCAGGAAATGCACCGCTGGCTCAAGGGGTAGCGTCGTGCTGGCGGGCAGATTTTCCAGCAGAAACTCCTGCAATAGCTGACGCGCATCCGAGGTGCAAGTGCAATGCAAGGTCAGGGCTTCCATTTTCCTCATCAGGCGGGCCGAAATGGCGGCGTCTTCGAGGTGATTGCTCAATTCGAAGCCCGCAGTCGCTCTCTCGCGAGCGGAGCCGTTCTGACTCTCGCGCAGGACCCGGCGCAGCGACTCGAACTCTGTCTTCATCAACAGGCTCAACTCCTGCAGGCCAGCATCCGCCGGTACGTTGACGGAAGGTCTGGCCTGTTCCGGAACGCCAGTATTGGCAGCTGGCTCGGCCGCCAGGGCGAAGTGCACCGCACTCGCCTGTGATGTGATCGTCAGCGGTGGCTCGTCCTGCTGCCAGAGACTGCCAGCTGCGACTGTTGTATCGTCCACGGCGAACACAAAGTGGTTCTTTCCGGTATGGCGCGTATTGGCAATGATCAGGACATCATCGCCGAAGCGCTGCGCCAACTCGCGCAGGCCGCTTTTGGTGTCCTCGGCTTCCAGACGATCGATTCTCATGTCTCACTCCTTGTTCAGGCGGCGTTCAAGCCGATTTTTGCAATCACTTTGATGTCCTGGTCCTCCGGAATCTCGGTGTAGGACAACACGCTCAGTCCGCGAGAGCGGCTGCGCAGCACCTTGGCCAGCCAGGGCCGTATGCCGGGCGATACGATCAGCACCGGGGGCAGCCCTTTTTCCTCTGTCAGGCGTTTCTCATCGTCGATCGCTCGGAACAGGCTCTCCGCAAGCTTGGGGTCGATTACCAGCTCGCCGGATTTGCGGCTCTGTTGCAACGTGCTGGAGAGCAGATGCTCCAGTTCCGTTTCCAGGGTAATCACCGAGAGGGTCTGGCCGAGATCCACCAGCGACTGCATGATCGAGCGCCCGAGGGCTGGTCGAATCAGCGCGGTCAGCTCGTCGGGATCCTTGCTCTTGCCCACCTCGACCACCAGGCTTTCGACCACGCTGCGCATGTCGCGCAGCGAGATGCCCTCGGCGACCAGGTTGCGAAACACTTGATTCACCGTGGCCAGCGAAATCTTTTCGGGAATCAGGCCTTCCATCAGTTGGGGCGACTTTTCCGCAAGTTTGTCCAGCAGTTGTCGGGTTTCGTCGTGGCCCAGCAGCTCGGGTGCATTTTCTTTGAGCACCATATTGACGTGGGTGGCAATTGCGGTGGAGGCGTCTACCACCGTGTAGCCCAGCATGCGCGCATAATCGCGTTTCGCGGGCTGAATCCAGTAGGCGTCAAGGCCGAACGCGGGATCCTTGGTAGGCACCCCCTCCAGCGGCACACTCAGGTTGCCCGGATTGATGGCTAGTTCGCTGCCAATGCGGATCTCGCCTTTGCCGCGAGCAATGCCACGCAAGAGGATTTTGTAGGCGTCTGGCGGCAGCTCCAGGTTGTCGCGGACGCGGATGGACTGCAGCAGGAAGCCCATTTCTGCCGACAATTTCTTGCGCACCCCGCGGATGCGCCCCAGCAGGGTGCCGCCGCCCTCCTGGCTGGCCAGAGCCACCAGTCCGTAGCCCAGCTCCAGGCTGATGGTGTCCGACTGTTCGATGTCGTCCCAACCCAGTGCTTCAATCTCGGCAGGTGCCGCTGCCATCTGGGCACTGGCAGCCGCGTCTGCCTGTCGGGCCCGCTCGCTGTTCTGCCGCTGCAGCACAAACCCCAGGCCGCCGGACAATGCTGCAAAGCCAAGGAAGATGGTGTTGGGCATGTCCGGGATGACGCCCAGTGCGAACAGGATCGCGCCGGCGATCAGCAGTGCCTTCGGGTCGGCCATCTGCGAGCTCGCCTGACGCGACATGGTCTCGGCCGTGGTCACACGGGTGACAATGATCGCTGTCGACAGCGACAGCAGCAGCGCGGGAATCTGCGCCACCAGGCCATCGCCGATGGTCAGCAGCACATAAATTTCGCCGGCCTCGGCAAAGCTCAGGTCGTGTTGGGTCATGCCGATGGCAAGGCCGCCGATGATATTGATGAACAGGATCAGCAGCCCCGCGATGGCGTCCCCGCGAACGAACTTCGAGGCGCCGTCCATGGATCCGAAGAAATCCGCTTCCTGGCTGACTTCCTCGCGTCTTCGCTTGGCAGTTTCCTGGTCGATCAGCCCGGCATTGAGGTCGGCATCCACCGCCATCTGCTTGCCCGGCATCGCATCCAGGGTGAAACGGGCAATCACTTCCGACACGCGCCCGGCGCCCTTGGTCACCACGATGAAATTGATGATCATGAGAATGGCGAAGATGATGAGCCCCACCACATAGTTGCCCGCGATCACGAATTGTCCGAAGGATTCGATCACCTTGCCCGCTGCGGCCGGCCCGTTGTGACCCTCCACCAGCACGACACGTGTCGAGGCCACATTCAGCGCCAGGCGCAGCATGGTGGTGAGCAGCAGGATGGAGGGGAATGCCGAAAACTCGAGCGGCTTGGTCACGTTGATGGCGATCATGATGATCATCAGACTGACCACGATATTGAGCGTGAAGAACAGGTCCAGCAGCAAAGGCGGCAGCGGCACCACCAGCATGGCCATGATGATGAGGATGAGCAGTGGAATCCCAAGACCGCGGAGACTCGCCTGAAAGCTGGGTTGTCGTAAAATTGACAGTGCACTTGATTGCAATTTAAAAACCTTTTATATCAATAAGATACGCCGAAATTTGACAGTAATTGCGCGTCAGCGAGCGACGTTTGTCAGATAGAAGCAATAACCCGGCCAACTTATTTTGACGCTGCCGTAAAGTCGGGCCGGGCAAGTGCCGACAATTCCGGCATCAGTCTTCCCGAATCCCGAAGGAGAACGCCCCATGAAGCAACGTCACCCTGGCCATTTCCTGGTCCTCGCTATCCTGTGCGCAGCCATGCTCAATGGCTGTATTGTCGCGGAACGCAGTTCGCCCGGTTCAGTGATGCAGCTGGTGGAGCTGAGCGATACCATCACCGCGACGGGCTACGCCGTCATCGAGCTGCAGCTGAGCGACCTGCCCGAGCAGCGCCGTCTGCTGGCGATCCGGGCGTCCAAGCTGGATGCCTACCGAGCCCTGGCGGAGCAGGTTTACGGCCAGATGATCGACTCGGAAACCTCCGTGCGGGATCTGGTGGTCAGCAGCGACGCCTTTCGGGCACGCGTCCAGGGCGTGATCTATGGCGCCGAACTGGAAAGTATTACCCCGGTAGGCGCCGACACCTACGAAGTCACCCTGAGTCTGCGCCGCTCCGTGGTCAATGATCTGCGCCGGCTGTATCTGCAAATGAGCCGCGAACAGCGGGCATGAGGAGAGTGACGATGATGCGTCCGCCTCTGTTGCGTCGAGTCTGTCTCGCGCTGAGTCTGGTCTGCGCCCCGCTGCTGCAGGCGCAGACGGAAGGCGAGGAGCCTCTCGTTCCCGCGCCGGGTGAGGCCGAGCAGCTCCTCGAAACCATCCGTCAGGTGCTGGTCGAAGCGGCGGTGGAGGACACCGTCACGGTGGTCAGTAGTGCCTACATTGATTCCGAAGGCCGCCTGATCGAGTCTGCCTACTTCGACACCGAAACCGAGGTGCGCGGGGTACGCATGCTGGAGTACCTGCCCCAGGACAGCGCCGCGCCGGATCCGGCAGAGCGTCTTCCAGCCAGTCTCGCCGGTGTACGCGAGGGTGTCTGTGCTCTCGCCCCGGCGCGCCAGTACGCGCCCACCCTGATGGTGACTGCGCAGGTGGCGCTGGGGCAGGGCCGCCTGAACAATGCGCACAGCGCAGCATTGATCGCGCAGACCACTCGCGCCATCGATGCGAGTGTGGCGCGCAGCTCGGCCTGGGTCGCAGTACATGAAGACCGCCGCCTAGCGCAGGCCAATGCTTACGAGCGAATCGTCAGTGGTCTGCAGGCCTTCGGGCCCACGGACTACGCTCTGCGTTGGACTCTGAGCGAAGCGCCCGCAGAGGCCCTCGCGCCCGCTCAGCGTCTGCGACAGGGCTTTGAGACCCTGAACAGTGCCAGCCGCGCTCTGTTGGCGGCAAATCCGCTGGTCCCGCTAGAGCTGGCTGCCCGTACCCCCACGGTGATGGCGCAGTTTCACGTCGAGCTGGTGGACCTGGTGCGCAATCAGGTGCTCAGCAGTCGCACGCACAGTGTGCCGCTCTGGTCCGGGACGCCAGCCCTGGTGGCCCGCGCGGACGATCTGGCGGTGCTCGAGGCCGATCTGCAGCGCCAGATCGACGACTTCCTGGCCGCAGCGCAGCGCGATCATCGGTGCGGACTGCGGCAGTTTGCTCTGCACACCTCGCCGCAGGATTCGTCACACTATGTGCTGCGTCTGGGTACAAAGAATGGCGCCCGCGCCGGCGATCGCTTCCTGCTGGTGGAAGCGCCGTGGAGCGGCGCCGATGACACGCTCAATGGCGATCTGGTCGCCACCATGGCTATCGCCGAGATTGTCGCTCTCGGGCCTTACGAGGCGACTCTGGCCATTGTTGCCGGGCCCTCGACGCCCGGCGCCCCGCGCATGGCAATTGCGTTCTGAGGCCCGGTGCCTTGCTGCTTCACAGGAGACTGCCTGCATGATGACCTTACGACAGAACACCCTGCTGACCTTGCTAGTGCTTGCCCTGTCTGGGCAGGCTGTGCAGGCCCAGACGCCGGGCGGTCAGCCCGCCGTGATCGACGAGGCCCTGCAGCGCTTGCTGGGCGATGCCGATATCAATGACTTCCTGGAGACGCGCCGCAGCACCGAGATTCGTGACGGCCGCTACCAGGTGCGCACCGGCGACACGCTGGACCAGTTGATCGAGCGCATGTTCGGCGCCAGCCTGCTGCGCCGCGAGCTCTTGCAGCAAGCCATCATGCGCGCCAATCCACACGCCTTCCGCAACGGCAATCCCAATTGGATGCTCGCCGGCGCCCAGCTGCGAGTGCCCACCGCCGACGACGTGCTTGGCTTGATCTTCAGCGACCTGGAAGGTGTGCGGACACGCATTCGCGGCGGGCACCCGAACTGGGTGCAGTACCCCTGATGCCACCGGCGCTGCCTGCATGATTCCCGATCTTCACGCCAGTCTTGTCCGCGCCCCGCAGGGTGCAGAGCCGGAGACACTCGGCGTGCTGCGCCTGAGCACGGAACAGGGCCGTCAGCTGGGTCTGCGCAACGATCAGACCGTCCGTGGCGTGGTAGATGCCACGGGCACGCAGATTCAGCTTGATACCGACACGGCTGCTCCCCTGCTGACATTGTCCGGCCATGCGCCCTCTTTCTCGGAATGGTTGTTTCGCGTGCGTCTGGGTCCGCTGGGCGTGCAGTTGCTGCCGCAGCGCCAGCTCGGCAGTCCCGCTGCCAGCCCGCCGCCTGCACAAGGCCTCGTCCGTGAGGCGCCTGCACTGCCAGGCCCCTTGCTGCCCGGCCGCGTGGTCAGTCTCTTGTCCGTGCAGACGCCACTCAGTGCGCTGGCAGCGCTGGCCGATCCGAGCGTGTTGCGCCGCCTCCTGCAAGAAACGGTTCCCCCCGCCCAGCGCGCGATTGCGGATGCCGCGCTGTGGCATGCCCGCGATGCCATCACGCCTGACGCCGTTCGCGCAGCCCTGCTGGGCAGTGGTTTCGTCACGGCCCGCGGTGGCGGCACACCCGTCTTCAGTATCAAGAAACTGATGGAGCAATTGCGCGACAGCGCGGACGCAGGGGAAAGTGAATTGAGCGCCACGGAGTACAGTGCCGTGCAAGAGGGGATCGACGCCCTCGAGGCCATGCAACTGCAGGGTCTGGCCAGACAGGAGTCGCAGGAGGCCTTGTACCGTTTCCCCATGCTGTTTCAGGATGCCCCGCCTGCCCAGCTGAGCCTGCAGCGCGACGCTCCGCCGCAGGAAGGAGCCGCTGCCGCAGTGCCCTGGCGGGTGGATCTCGACTTGCCTCTGCCCGACGGGCGCGCTCTGGAGATCAGCGTGCAGTGGCAGGCCCGAGGCGAACTCACCCTGGTGGTGTGGACGCA
>JALREE010000147.1 GCA_023256835.1 Pseudomonadales bacterium
ATGATGAGCGTCGAGAACACCTTGCGCACGCGTAAACTCCTTTTACGAATTCCCCGGGCGGCTGGGGTACACTAGCGCCCGACACGCCCGGACCGGGCAATTACGCCTCATCTGTGGGGTTTATGCAAACGAAAAATCTTCTGGTGCACGCCGTCATGGCGCTGCTCTACGCGATGTTGTGGTACACGCTGGCGGCTCTCGCCGGCGAGCGAATTCATGACCCCTTGTTCCACGCAGCGCTGCTGCTCGCCCTCAGTCTGCTCTTCACGTTTTCCTACACGCCGCTTTTCGTGGCGGTGCACACCAGTGTGCGCAGCCTCTTCGGCGGACTGCCTGTGACCACCAGCGCCGGCATTGCGCAGATGATCGACACGCTGCACGAGCAGACGAGTCGCGAGCCCCTTGTCGAGCTGGTGGAGAAATCCCTGCTCGTGCTGCTCGGCCAGCGCAGTGCGCGTCTGCTGCTCACCAGTGCCGCCGGCGAACTGGCGGGAGCGGCGCCGTCCGATCTGGCCGCCTTGTGGCAGGATGTGCGCCGCACACGCACGCCTGTGCAGAAGGGCGGGAACACGGGCATTCCCGTGCCGGGAGAAGGCGGCCTGCTCGGAATGCTGGTGCTGCAGGGCACGGTGGAGGACGTCGAATTGCGGGGGCTGCTGCAATTCCTTGCACGCCAGATCGGCATCGCCCTGGAGCGCATCGAGGCGCAGGAGCAGAGGCGTCGGCGCGACGAGGCGGCGCATGACGAGAAGATCCAGGCGCTTGCCACGCTGAGCGCCAACATCGCCCACGAGATGCGCACGCCGCTGGCCGGGGTGCGCGCCAGCATCGGCGGAGTGCAGGCCTGTCTCGGCGATCTGCTCGATGCCCATGCCGTGGCCGCGCAGCTGCAGCCCGAGCGCTTTGCGCCGCTGCGGCCCGATCGGCTGGAGTCGCTGCAGAGCACGGCCACGCGCATCACGGACCTGGTGGACCAGGCCAACAATGTGATCGACCTGCTGCTGGTGAACCTGCACAACGACAAGCTGGATCGGCGCAGCTTCACGCTGTGCAGCATGCGTGCCTGTGTGGAGGAAGCGCTGGAGCGCTATCCGTTCCGGCGCAATGAACGGGCCCGTGTTGAGGCAACACTGGACACGGATTTCAATTTCCTCGGCATCCACAGCATGATGGTCTACGTGCTTTTCAATCTGCTGCGCAATGCGCTGTACAGTCTGGAGGCGGCAGGGCGGGGCAGCATCAGCATCCGCCTGGAAACCGGCGGCGAGGAGAATCGCCTGGTGTTCACCGACACGGGCCTGGGCATTGCGCCAGAGGTGCTGCCGCACATCTTCGACGGCTTCTTCACCACGCGTGCGGACGGCACGGGTGCCGGACTGGCTTTCTGTGTGCGCACGCTGGCCAGCTTCGAGGCCCGCATCGATGCCACGTCGGTGCAAGCGGAATACGCCTGCTTCACCCTGCACTTCCCTGCCTGATCAATGCAGGATCTTCCCCGTGGGCGCTGGCTGCCGCAGATGGGCGGCGTAGGACTGGATGTCCTGGGCGCGCAGCTGCGGCAGCAGGGCGCGGGTGGCGTCCTCGCCGAGCTGTGCCGTGTAGCAGGGCGTGTCCTCGGCGATCCGGCAGGCCGGGGCATAATGCTGACGCCAGTCCTTGAAGAACGCCTCGTTCAGATGCTCGCCGTCGTTGCCGATGTTGAACAGGGGCAGCATCGCCCCCTCTTCCAGAGCCGCCAGCAAGGGCGCCGGCGCCTTGCGTGCGCGGCATTGCCGCAGATGCTCCAGCAGGGCCAGGTGGGACATGATCAGCACGAGTGACACCCGGCTCCTGGCATCCAGCAGCAGGAAACCCGAGTAGGGCATGTCGATCAGGTAGTACTCCACGATCTCGTGGGTGCTGCGCAGGATATTGAAGAACTCGATGAATGCCGGGTTGGTGAGGAAGCGGCTCTGCGAGCTGGCCACCACCGGGTCGGTGAGAATCTTGAAGGTGCGACTGAAATACTGCTGCTGCAGATTGGCGATGGAGCGGTTGAGCTTGCTCGCCAGCTGCGGGTCGTTCTTGTTGATGAACTGATCGATCAGCCCCTCGTTGAAGGCCTGCACCGCCAGGTCCGTATTGGCACGCCCGGTCAGCAGGATCTTCTTCACGTAGGGATTGGTCAGGCTCACGCAGTATTCCAGCCCGCTCATCTCCGGCATCGAGTAATCGATCACCACCACGCTCGGCATCAGGAAACGATCCGGGTTGTAGATCTCCTTGTGCAGCGCGTTGATGTCGACGTGGGTGAGCGTGTCGGAATCGAAGGGCCCCGTCTTGTAGGACGAATAGCTGCGCTTGATCACCTCGCTGAAGGCCATGGCACGATTGACGTGCTCCAGGGCCTGTCGTGCCGACTGAAACAGCCGGTAATTGATGGAGCGGTCAAGCAGAAGACTGACGGAATCGAGGAAATTGGCATCGTCGTCCACCAGCACCACCTGGGTGGGGTAGTAGAACAGGTGACAGAGGGGGAAGTGGTGATCCATGGCGAGCCTCCCGGTGGGAAATCAGATATCCATCTCCTCGGACAACAGGTGTTCCACCTGTCCTTCGAGCAGCGCCTTGAAATTGGCCAGCGGTTCGTCCACCAGCCAGGTCTTGATGAAATCGCCGCTGCTGTCGTCGACGATCTCGTTGAATTCCTCGGTGATCAGCCGGCTGTCGGCCTCCGCGAGAATATAGGCGGCCTCGCTGATCAGCAGCGTGTCCACCGGCGCTTCCTCGCAGATCTGCCGGGTCAGGGCCAGGTTTTCGCCGGCCACGGTGTAGGTCTTCTGTTCCAGCGACGACAGCACGCCGGTGAGCAGCTCGCCGCAGTGCAGGCCGGCGCGGAACTGCAGGGTGGGCAGGGACTCGGCCTCCAGCTCGCGCGCCAGGGTGCGGGTGATGTCCAGGAACAACAGGGCTGCGCAGACGGCGTGGAAGCAGTGCTCGTCGTCTGCCGTCGCAGCGCCGAAGGTGATGAGCACTTCGTCGCCTGCACATTTCTCCACATGGCCGTTGTAGAGCTGTGCCACGCGGTGGATGTAGAAATAGCAGGTGTTGAGCAGCTCCACCGTCTCCTCGGCCTCGTGTTGATGCAGGGCCGAGCGGTAATTGGCGATGTTCAGGTGCAGGATGCTGACGAAGGTGCTGCCGGGGCGGCGGTACACGGCCGGGGATTCCACCACGGGCGGGCGTTCGTAGTCGGGGCCGAACATGGCGGTGCGCGTTTCGTCGTCGTCCAGTTCGTAGACCATGCGGTTGTACTGGCGGATCACCGCGCCAAGTTCGTCGCCGCGTTCACCGAATTCGCTCGGCTGCGGCTCGCCCCGACGCACGCTCTGGATGGAAGCCGAGAGCATGCGCAGCGGGAAGGTCACGAAGTACTGCGTCAGCGCCAGGATGACGGTGACGCCGGTGACGAGCATCAGTGCCAGGGCGGCCAGCATGAAGAGGAAATTGCGCGTCACGCCCTGCTCGATATAGTCCTGGTCCAGCTGCACCCGCACATAGCCCGCGAGCGAGTCCTGCAACGCGATGGGGGCGACATAGGTGCCGAAGATGGCGGCGGGACCGGTGCCCGGTTCGCGGCTGCCGGCGCCGGAGCTGGCGATCACCTGGTCGTCGATGCTCAGCACCGCCACCTCGGCGATGGCCGCTTCGCGGGTGAGCTGATTCAGCAGCACGTTCATGCTGATCAGGTCATTGGCCAGCACCAGCTCGGTGACGAGAATGGCCGTCTGCCGTGCCAGGGTGTCGCCCAGGCTGTCGGCCTGCTGGCGCAGGATGTTCTCGGTGGTCTGGTTGGTCACCAGCCAGAACACGCACATGGCGAGCAGCAGCAGGATGCTGGTGGCGATGGCCAGCTTGTGGCCCAGGCGCATCTGGGAAGCGGGCGAGGCCAGGTAACGGGCGTCGGCATCGTGTTCGGGGGCGTGCATCTTCGGGGCCACGGTCATTGTCTCGGGAAAGGGGGGCTCACTGGAAAGAGCTCAGGGTGATTTCTTCGTCCTGCACGAAGCTGAAGTCCATCCGGGCACTGGGTTCCTGCAGGCAGTTGCCCTGGACGAAGTTGACGCTGGCCTGCCACAGCAGGGGCAGCAGTTCGATCTGGTCGATCATCGGCGCAATCACCAGCACGCCGCGGGCATGCAGGCTCTTGACCGTGGTGTTCAGGCGCTCGCGCCGGGCCATGTCCTGGTCGATGCCGCTGAGCAGGGTCTTGTCGAGCTTCACGTAGTCGGCTTCGTCCAGCGCCGGGTACTGCCCCGGGTGCAGCGTGCAGCCGTAATGCGTGAGGGAGAGCGGGATGTCCAGTTCGCGCAGCTGGGCGCAGAAGCGTGCCACGTGCACGGGCGAGCTCACCACGTCCAGCTCGCTGATCTGCAGCGTCAGCTGGCGCGGCTGCAGGCGCAGGGCCAGCAGCTGTTGCTGCAGCCAGGGCAGGAAGTCCTCGCTGATCACGGAATTGTGTGTGAGATTGAGCGTCAGGCGCAGCGCCGGGTTGGCCCGCTCCTGCAGCAGCTGCAGCGACTTGCTGCACACCCAGCGATCGATGCACTCGCCCAGGCCGTGCTGGTTGGCCAGCTCCAGGAAGCGCGGCGGGTAGATCAGGGCGCCCTGGTCCTGCAGCCGAATCCGCACCTCGTAGCGCTGCAGGCCGTCTTCCTTGAGGCTCACCACCGGCTGGAACACCAGGATGAAGTTCTCGTGGGCGAAGGCGTCTTCCAGGCGCTGGAACATCTGCTCGGGGGTGCCGTAAGGGTCCTGCGGCGGGGCGCTGGGCTCGCCGCTGTTCTCGCGCACCGTGAGATTGTGGCGGGCGCGGTCGATGGCCAGCTCGGCCGAGGGTGTCAGTTCGTTGATGAAGGTGCTGCCCAGGGCCAGGCGCAGGCCGCTGCCGGCGGGCAGCAGGGCCTGCAGGCGGGTGTTCAGAGCGGCCGCGTCGGCCTGCAGCTGATGGGTGCGTGCCACATGCTCAGGTCCGCTGATCAGCACCGCAAACTCGCCATCCCCGCAGTGGGCGAGCAAGGCATCGGCCGGCGTGTTCTGGCGCAGCAGGCTGGCGGTGTCCACCAGCAGGTAATTGGCGGCGGCGCGGCCGCTCAGGCTCTGCAGTTCGTCGAAGCCCTGCAGGAGCGCCAGCACCAAGGCGCCCTGGCTGCCGGTGTCGATGGCCTGGGCAATGGCCGTTTCCATGCGGGCCAGCAGGCCGACGCGATTGAGCAGCCCGGTGACCAGGTCCTGACTGCGCAGCAGGCGCAGCTGACGGGCATGGGCGGCATTGCCGGTGGCCGGGCGCAGGATGATCTGCAGCGCAGCGTGCCCTTCGTAGACGGCGGCCAGCGCTTCCAGCTGCAGGCGCGTGCGGCTGCCGCCGGCCGTGAGGGCCGTGAACTGGCAGGGGGGCGGATTGCCGGCACGCGCCTGGCGCAGGGTCTGGCGCACCAGGTCAACATCGGCGTCGTCCACCTTGTCGAGAAAGGCCTGCTGTTGCAGCGCTTCCACGGATTCCACGCCGAACAGCGTGCACCAGGCCAGATTGGCATGCAGCAGCAGCCCGTCATGCAGGTAGGCGATGGCGTCGGTGGCGCTGTCGAGCACCAGTTCGTAGCGGCGCTGCAGCTCCTTCAACTGGGCCTGAGTGCGGCGCAGTTCGCGGCGCGTGTGCAGCGCGTCGAGCGCCTGCTGCACCGTGCGCACCAGGGCTGCCGCGTGGTCCGGAGCCAGGGCATCGGGGCTGAAGCAGACGGCCCCGGCAGGCGCCCCTTCAGGCAGGCTGTCGGCGTCCAGCAGCACCACGCTCAGATCCAGCGCCTGCTCCTGCAGCTGCTCGCACAGCGCGGCGGCCGAGAGGGCCTCGTTGCCCGGCAGATGCAGCAGCACATCCCAGCGGCGCAGCTGCAACTGTTCGTGCAGGGCGCGGACATCGCTGAAGGCTTCGGCATGCAGACTGAACCCGGCCTTGCGCAAGAGATTGACGAGCTGCTCGGCATCGGCGAGCAGCCTGGCGGCAATCAGCACATTGACGACCTGATTCTGATCCATGGGGCGGGAGTGTCCTTGTTGTGTCCAAGCGTTGTGTCCAAGCGTAGTGTCGAAGCGTAGTGTCGAAGCCTGGTGTCGGGGGGAGTTTAGCACAGGCTCCCGGGGCCCCCGACAGGGCCGGGCGGCGTTTGCCGTGCTCACGCCATCACAAAAGCGAGCCGAGCGTGTACACTGCCGGCCATCACGCGCTGCCTCATGCCCTGTTTGTGCAACACCGGAGCCCCATGACTGACCATGACAAGAACCCGCAAGCCACTCGCACCCCTTCGCCGCATGACCAGCGACTGATCGAGATTCGCCGGGCACGCAATCGCTTGTTCGTGTGCTTTGCCACACTGCCTGTCTATGTGTTCACGGTCAGTCAGGTGGTGGATGCAGGCAACAGTTCCAATACGGTGATGTTTGCCTACATGGCGCTGTATGCCGGTTTCGGGGTGAATGCCTCGGTCAAGCGCTGCCCGCAATGCCACGAACAGTACTTCGTGAAGCGCATCTTCCTGAACCCGTTCCGCTCGCATTGCGCCCACTGCGGATTGTCACTGCACCCGCAAGGGTGACCCGGCACGTTCAGTGGCGCGCGCCGAAAATGGCCGTGCCCACGCGCACGAGGGTGGAGCCTTCGGCGATGGCGGCGGCGAAGTCCCCGCTCATGCCTGTCGAGAGGGTGTCGATGTCAGGGAAGCGCGTCTGCAGCTGGCGCAGCAGTGCCGCCAGCGGGGCATAGACGGCACGCTGCTGCACCGGGTCCGCGCACGGCGCCGGAATCGCCATGAGCCCGCGCAGCCGCAGCCTCGGCAGCGCCTGCACCGCCTCGCACAGCGCAGCCACCTCGGCCAGGGCCACGCCCGACTTGCTGTCTTCCTTGGAAATGTTCACTTGTATGCACACATTCAGCGGCGCCATGCCGGCCGGGCGTTGCTCGTTTAGCCGGGTGGCGATCTTCAGGCGATCCACGCTGTGCACCCAGTCGAAATGCGCGGCGATGTCGCGCGTCTTGTTGGACTGCAGCGGCCCGATGAAATGCCAGACCAGGCCCGGCATGGGCAGGGCGGCGACCTTCTCCAGCGCCTCCTGCACATAGTTTTCGCCGAAATGGCGCTGACCGGCCTGCCAGGCCTCGCGCACTATTGCGGCACTCTGCGTCTTGCTCACGGCCAGCAGGGTGACAGTTTCTGGCGCACGCCCGCAGGCCCGCGCAGCCTCGGCAATCTGCTGTCCTACCCGGAAAATGTTTTCTGCTATGCTCGACATGCACCCAGTGTAACCCTGCTACGAACCGATACAAACCATCCTCCTCTTGCAGACTCTGGTCAGGCAGGCGTGGCAAAAAAGTGAATATCTCGGAATTGCTGGGTTTCAGCGTCAAGCAGGGCGCATCCGACTTGCACATCACGGCGGGCATGCCGCCGCTGATCCGCGTCGACGGCGACATGCGCAAGATCAATGTGCCGCCCATGGATCACAAGGAAGTGCACGGTCTGGTCTACGAGATCATGACGGACAAGCAGCGCAAGGACTACGAGCAGTTCATGGAGACCGACTTCTCCTTCGAGGTGCCAGGACTCGCTCGATTCCGCGTGAACGCTTTCAACCAGGCGATCGAATCGTCGCGCTGAATGGGAAGAAAGTTGAGCGGTTCGATGAGGTTATGGCTATGGATGT
>JALREE010000263.1 GCA_023256835.1 Pseudomonadales bacterium
AAGCGCTGTACGCCGTGTTCCTGGCGTTCGATAGCGATCCTTCCCAGATCCGCGCCAACCTCGCCTCGCGCGAGAACATCAGCGGCGACGACACCGTCGAGCTGACCATCGACACCTTCAACGACCAGCGCACCGCCTACACCTTCCGTGTCTCCCCGCTGGGCGTGCAGTGGGATGCCCGCTGGACGGAGGGCTTCTCCAACCGCGCCGGTTTCGACACCACCTGGGAAGCCGTGTGGGACAGCGACGGCGAAGTGAACGAGCAGGGCTACATCGTGCGCATCCGCGTGCCGCTGCGTGGTCTGCGCTTCCCCGCCGTGCAGGACCAGGTGTGGCGCGTGCAGGCCAGTCGACAGATTCCGCGCCTGAGCGAGGAAAGCTTCTGGCCGCCCTACTCCAACAGCATCGACGGCCGTCTGAACCAGACCGCCCTGCTGACCGGCATCCGCAACGTGGAGCCCGGCAGCAACACCCAGATCATCCCCTTCGTGTTCGCCCGCGACGTGGAAGCGCTGGACATGCGCGCCCCCGGCGGCCCAATGCTGGCCAGCGACAAGGAATACGACGTGGGCGTGGACGCCAAGTTCGTGTTCAACGATTCCTGGGTGCTCGACCTGACGCTGAACCCGGACTTCTCCCAGGTGGAATCCGACGAGCCTCAGGTGACGGTGAACGAGCGTTTCGAAGTGCAGTACCCGGAGCGCCGCCCGTTCTTCGTGGAGAACGCGGACTTCTTCGCCACCGACTCGATCCTGCTGTTCACCCGCCGCATCGTCGACCCGGAGATGGGCCTGCGCTTCACCGGCCGCTCCGGCCCCTGGGGCTTCGGCACCATGCTGATGAACGACGAAGCCCCCGGCCTGAACCGCGCCGCCACCGACCCGCTGCGCGGCGAGAAGGCCACCATCGGCGTGTTCCGCGCCTACCGTGACCTGCAGGGCCAGGACCGCATCGGCATGATGTTCACCGACCGCGAGCTGGTGGATGGCTACAACCGCGTGCTGAGCACCGACGGCAAATTCCGCTTCAACGAGAACTGGGTGACCAACCTGGAATTCATCGCCACCGACACCGAGCCCACCTTCGGCGGCGCGGAACTCACCGGCATGCAGCGCAACATCCGTGTCGACCGCGTGGGCCGTGGCTACAACACCCACTTCCACTTCGTCGACACCGACGCCGACTTCCGCGCGCAGCTGGGCTTCCAGAACCGCTTCTTCAAGTCTGACATCTCCGGCATTCACTGGCGCAATGACTACCAGTTCTATCCGGAGAATTCGTCGCTGAACAACTGGGCGCCGGGCGCGATGTTCGTCTACCAGGACGACAAGGACGGCGTGAAGGTCTATTCCGAAGTCTCGCCCAGCATCAACTGGGTCTATGCCACCAGCCGCATCACCCTGGGCGCGCAGGATGTGACGGAAGTGCTGCGGCCGATCGACTTCGCCGGCCTGACCCGCCCGGTGGCCTACCGCTACGACAACGTGAACGCGCGTTACCGCAACACCGCGCTCTCGACGCTGACCTTCGACGTGAGCTACCGCAACGGCAGCGCGCTGAACCTGGTGCCGCGTCGTGGCACGCTGCCCTCGGTGGCCGACACCCAGCGTCTGGATGTGAGCGTGCTGTGGCGCCCCATCGAGCGGCTGCGCGTGGACAACTCCTTCGTGACCACGGAGCTGGATGGCCGTGGCGGCAAGGTGTTCAGCAACGAGATCTTCCGCAGCAGCTGGAACTATCAGTTCACTCGCGAGATGTCGCTGCGCTTCATCACGCAGTACGAGAAGACGGATGCGGGCCCGAACACGCGTCTGGTGGACGACAAGAACCTGAACTTCGACATCCTGCTGCGCTACGTGATCAACCCGTGGTCGGCGCTCTACGTGGGCTACAACAGCAACCAGAGCAACTTCGACATCATCGAGGTGGAGGACGAGCGTGAGGTGGTGGTCACCAATGACCTGAAGAAGGACGGCGACCAGATCTTCGTGAAGTTCTCGTACATGTTCCAGCCGTGATCTCTTCGACCCGGCTCCGGGCGGCGGGCACCCGGCGCCTCGTGTAGTGCCAGCGAACTGAGAAAAGCGACGATGGGCATTCCCGATGGAGCTGCGGGCGCTGATGATCTACTGAAGCCAGGTCGCACGCCGGGTGGAGGTCGGGCAGGACCGTGAGCCGCCTGGACGGCGGCGAGTCGAGCCCCCATGGATGGGTTCACGGCGTGTCCTGACCGGCCTCCGCCCGGCGTGCGACCGTGATGCGGCGAACTGCACTTCACAGACATGTCACAGAGCCCGGCTAGAGTGGAGACACCAATTCTTCACTGTCGCCGGGTTTTTTCATGTCCAGATTTCTTGTCTTCATTGCCGCCTCTACGTTGTTCACCTGCTGCGCGCCCGCCTTCGCGCAACCCACCGATGCCGCCGGCTGGTTCGCCCAGGGCCGGCAGACCCTGGAAACCCTGCGTGCCCGCACACCGAACAACGGCAAGGCGCGCAATGTCATTCTTTTCGTGGGCGACGGCATGGGCGTGTCCACTGTCACCGCCGCGCGCATTCTCGAAGGCCAACAGCGCCAGGTCGACGGCGAAGGCAATCGCCTGAGCTTCGAGACTCTGCCGTATCTGGCGCACTCCGTCACCGCCAGCGCCAATCAGCAGACCTCCGATTCGGCACCGACAGCGACAGCCATGGTGACGGGCATCAAGACCAACGACGGGGCGCTCTCGGTGAGCCAGGCTGTGGCGCGCAACGAGGCGGATGCCGCCGTGATCGCGGCCAACAGCGTGACCACCATTCTGGAACAGGCGGAGCAGCGCGGCATGGCCACGGGCGTGGTCTCCACCGCCCGCATCACCCACGCGACGCCCGCCGCCAACTACGCCCACATCGGCAATCGCGACTGGGAGAGCGACGCGCAGCTGCCGGCCGGCGCCACGGTGAAGGACATCGCACGGCAACTGCTGGAATTTCCCCACGGCGACGGCGTGGACGTGGTGCTCGGCGGCGGGCGCAGTTTCTTCCTGCCCGCGCAGGTGCAGGACCCGGAGTACCCCGAGCAGGCCGGCAAGCGCAGCGATGGCCGCGACCTGACCCAGGAGTGGCTGAGCAAACCCGGTGCGCGCTATGTGTGGAACCGCGCGCAGTTCGACGCCCTAGACACCAGCGCCGACGGGCCGGTGCTGGGCCTGTTCGAGCCCTCGCACATGAAGTTCGAGGTCGACCGTGCCGGTGATGGCGCGGGCGAGCCAAGTCTGGCCGAGATGACGCGCACGGCCATCGAGCTGCTGCAGCGCAACGAGAACGGCTACTACCTGATGGTGGAAGCCGGGCGCATCGACCACGCGCACCACGCCGGCAATGCCTATCGCGCGCTGACCGACACCATCGCGCTGTCCGAGGCGGTGGCCGTGGCGCGTGAGATGAGCAGCGAGGACGACACCCTGATCATCGTCACTGCCGATCACAGCCACGTGTTCACCCTGGCCGGCTACCCGATGCGCGGCAATCCAATCCTCGGCCTTGCGGCCACCGAGGCGGGCCCGATGAAGGACGCGCTGGGCCTGCCCTACACGACGCTGGGCTATGCCAACGGACCGGGCTATGTGGCGGATGGCGACCGGCATGAGTTCACCGGTGTCGAGGGGCAATACCGGGAGGCGGACTTCCCCGGAGAGAAATCACGCCCGGACTTGAGCGCCGTGGCCACCACGGCGCCGGACTACGTGCAGGAAAGTGCCGTGCCCATGCTCAACGAAACCCATGCGGGAGAAGACGTGGCGATCTATGCCTCCGGCCCGAAGGCGCACTATGTCAGCGGGACACTGGAACAACACGTCATCTATCACCTCATGGCGGAGGCGCTGGAGCTGCGATGAGCGCCACGCAGGCGACCATAGAGCAGCAGTGCGGCGATCTGCAGCGGCAGCAGCAGAGCCAGGGTCCAGGCCGAAGCGGTGAGGCCCGCCAGCACGAAGCCGCCCAGACACAACACGCCATTGGCAAGCGCGTAAGGCAGCTGCGTCTGGAAATGCTCGAAGGCATCACAGCCCGCGCCGGTGGACGAGAGAATCGTGGTCTCGGAGATCGGCGAGCAATGGTCGCCGAACAGCCCGCCCGAGAGCACCGCACCGATGCACACGTAGAGCGGCGCGTCGATGGCGACGGCGGCCGGCAGAGCCAGCGGGAACATGATCGCGAAGGTGCCCCAGGACGAACCCGTGGCGAAGGAAATGCAGCAGGACACCAGGAAGATCATCACCGGCAGCGCCCAGGCCGCCGCGTTCTCGGCCGCCAGTCGGGCCACGTAGGCATCCCCGCCCAGCGCCGCCGTCATGTCCCCCATGGCCCAGGCCAGCAGCAGCATCACCGCCACCTGTAGCATGCGACTCATGCCGTCGAGATACACCTGCACACTCTTCATGAAGCGCTGCGCGCCCGTCCAGGCCATCAGCAGGATCAGTGCCCCGGCGGCACTCAGGTAAGCCGTGGACAGGCCGGCGCGAAAGTCGGCCCCACTCACCCGTCCGAACGGAAAGCCCAGCGGCACCAGCGTCCACAGCAGCACGGCGAACAGCACCAGCAGCGGCAGCCAGATGAAGGAGGCGCGCGCCTTGTCCGGCTGCTCCCCGCTGGAAGTCAAGCTCTGCGACGCAGCCGCCTCTTCGGGCGTCAGCCCGTGCAGCTCGGCGCGGCGCTCCACGCGCGCCATCGGCCCGAATTCAACGCCGGTCAATGCCAGCAGGGGAATCGACAGCACAGCGAGCCAGGCATAGAACTGGAACGGAAGGGCGGCGATCAATGCCTGAAAGTCTGTCTGTTCCAGTTCAAGCGCCGTGAACTGTTGCTCCAGCAGACTCATGATGTAGACGCCCCACCCGATGAAAGGCACCAGAATCGCCACCGGCGAGGCCGTGGAATCGATGATCCAGGCCAGCTTGGCGCGTGACACCCGCAAATGATCGGCCATGGGACGAAAGGTAGGGCCGACGATCAGCGGCGTGCCCAGGTCGGAGAAGAAGATGACGATGCCGCCGATCCAGGCCGAGATCTGCAGCCGCGCCTTGGTGGTGATGAAGCGCGTGACCTTCGCCGCGAATGCGCCGCCGCCCCCCGAGCGCTCCATCAGCGCCACGAAGCCCCCGATGAAACCCAGCAGCACCAGCACCCCGGCGTTGTAGCTGTCGGTGACCTGGGGCACCAGATAGTCCCGCACCATCAGGCTAGCTCCGCCGAGCAGGGCGGGCCCCTCGATCATCAGCACCCCGACAAAGAGCCCGACGAACAGCCCGAAGATCACATTGCGCAGGCTGATGGAAATGACGAGGGCGAGCAGGACGGGCGCGAGACTGAGCACGGTCGGGTCGGTGGCGGGCATGGGCGTTCCTTACGGACTGATCAAGGTAGGGGCATCATACCGACTGAACACCCTTGCGGCGACTCCCCGCTGCCACTCCGATTTCCTGCCGAACTGCGTAGTGCGGCAAGAATCAATCGAGCTTGTTGAACTCCTTGTATGTCAAGCCCAGTCCGATCACCAGCAGCAAGAACACCAAAATTCCTGAGTTCAATATCAGATCCATTTCATTTTCTCCCCATGAGCGCACAGAGCTTGAAGTAAATTCCAAAAGTGAAAATTGATGGAATCCAGATTGCTGTGAAGATTGCCTGGCTGGCATCCTTGACAACGAACCACAGGTAGGCGGAAAGAATGAAAGACAGCATCACTGCCAGCAGAATGAAGTAGTCAGATCTTTTGAACATAATCATTGCCCTATTGTTTTCGGTTTTCAAAAAATTCCTTGATTCCGTATCCCAACGCACTCAACAGACAACCCGCGAGAGGCACCATGGCGATCGTTCGCAATCCAGATGACAATCCGGCGGCAAAGAGCTCCAACGGAACAAGCCCCATGAACGCACTTCCCAGCAAGACACACCCTAGAATCGTCAATGTGTTCCCAGTGACGGTCAGCAATCGGCAGTACAGGCCTGTTTTAGCATCCAATGAGATAACCACACCTTCGTGACAAACGTAGTCGAATTGAATTGCCTTAGGAACGTTATGGTGCCCAAGGTGATTAGGGATACTTCCTTGCGCGGCAGTTGGATCATTCGCGAGAAAAACAAACTTGTCCCTGCTCTCCGCACTAGGCGGGCAGAGACAGCAACTCCCACATGTCACTCGCCCCCTCAAACAAATCGGCACCTTGGCTAACGGAGTCTGAACATGTTCAAGCGCCCTTCCTCTGGCTACCTGTTTGTCATGGCGTGCACCTGTGCATGGGCGCAGCCTGCCGACGACGCGGCCTGGCGCGCGTTTCAACACGCGCTCGGCTCGCCCGCAGCGATTGGTGCGAATGCAGACCACGAGTTGGCCGAGTCAGTCACGCGCCCCTTGCCGACGGTGGACGTGGACGCCATCAGCCCGCGCAAATACCTGCTGGGCAGTGATCTGTTCGAGGAGCGCGCGCTCTCGGTGGACGGCAGCATCGGCTGCTTCATCTGCCACGCCGGGCCGCTCAGCGGCACCGACGGCCGCGTGACACCCAGTGGCGTGGGCCGCGCGCCCGGCAAGGTGAATGCCCCCACCACGTTCAATGCCGTGTTCAACTTCCGCCAGTTCTGGAATGGCCGCGCCATTACGCTGGCCGACCAGGCCACCATGCCCATCGTCACGCCTCACGAGATGGCCAACACGCTGGACAATGTCGTGGCCATGCTGCGCGCCGATGCGGGCTATGCCGAGGACTTCGACACGCTATACCCTGATGGCGTCAGCGCCGACAACCTCGCTGACGCCTTGGCGCACTTCGAGCGCAGTGCGTTCGTTGTCACCGACACGCCGTTCCAGCGCTATCTGCAGGGCGACACCGGCGCGCTG
>JALREE010000329.1 GCA_023256835.1 Pseudomonadales bacterium
GGCGGTGTTCGGCATTGCGCTCGATGCCCAGCGCAATGCCGGGGCCGAGGGGCGCTGTGCGCTGGAGGTGCCTGGCAGCGCCGTTGCCCTGCACTTGACCCCCGTCAATGAAATGGCCGAGATGTTCAGGCAGTTTGCCGCCATGCGCGGTTTCGCGAATGACACGACTACACAGGAGACTTTCCATGCATGACGCACAGCAGGCCTGGCAACGCGGACTCGGCGTGATCCAGCACCGCGAGGACACCCGCGAGCGGGTGAGCGCCCTGGTGGACTATCTGGACAGCACGGGGCAGTGTCCCGCGCAGCAGGCCTGGCGCCTGTTCGCCGCCGCCGACCGGTTGTGCAGCATGGGCCTGTGGCTGACCGCACACATGACCTATGCCCGGCAGGTGTGGCTGGATGGCCGCGCCATGACGGCGCAGGATTTCAAGGACGTGCCCGAGGGGCACACCGGCGGGGCGCTCAACATGGTGCCCGCCTATGTCGGTTATCTGCTGGCCAATGCCCTGTCGGGCAAGACGCGGGCGTGGATGATGGGGCAGGGGCACTGCGTGGCGGCCATCGACGCCGTCAACCTGCTCACGCGCAATCTGGAGCCGGAACAGGAGGAGCGCTATCCCTTGAGCGACGAGGGCCTGAGCCGGCTGTGCCAGGATTTCTACAGCTATGCGATCACCCCCGACGGTCGACCGGCCGCGCCGCTGGGCAGTCACGTCAACGTGCACACTGCCGGCGGCATCAGCGAGGGCGGCTATCTGGGCTTCGCCGGGCTGCAGTACGTGCACATGCCGCTGCCGGGGCAGGAGCTGGTGAGTTTCCTCAGCGACGGCGCCTTTGAGGAGCAGCGCGGCAGCGACTGGGCGGCGCGCTGGTGGCGCGGCGAGGACACCGGGCTGGTGATGCCGGTGATGATTGCCAACGGGCGCCGCATCGATCAGCGCACCACCATGTCCCAGTCCGGCGGCGTGCACTGGTTCCGCGAGCATCTGCTGTTGAACGGCTTCGAGCCGGTGGACATTGACGGTCGCGACCCGGCCGCCTTCGCCTGGGCCATCCTGCACATGGGCGAGCGCCTGCAGCAGCAGCACGAGGCCATCCGTGCCGGCCGTGCCAGCTATCCGGTGCGCCTGCCCTATGCCATCGCCGAGACCGTGAAGGGCTTCGGTTTCCCGGGGGCCGGGACCAATGCCGCCCACAATCTGCCGTTGCCCGGCAGCGGGGCGCATGATCTGCGCACGCGGGAACTGTTCAACGAAGGCTGTGCCCTGCTGCATGTGCCCGTCGAGGAACTGCAGGACGCCATCGCCACGCTGCAGACCCACGCGGCGCAGGGCCGGGTTCTGGAACGCGATCACTGCTTGCGGCGTCTCGTGGTGCCCGCGCCCGTACTGCCTGCCCCGCGGGAGCTGCCCGCGCAGCAACCGATGGCACCCATGGCGGCGATTGACGAGTGGGTGTGCGAACTGGCACTTGCCAACCCAGGCATGCGCTTTCGCGTGGGAAATCCCGATGAAATGCGCAGCAACCGCATGAACAAGACGCTCGATCTGCTGCAGCACCGGGTCACGTCGCCCGAGAAAGGCGTGGCCGAATCGCTGCAGGGCAGCGTGATCACGGCACTCAACGAGGAAGCCGTCATCAGTGCCGCGCTGGCGAACAAGCAGGGCCTGAATCTGGCGGTGAGTTACGAGGCCTTCGCGGTGAAGATGCTGGGCGCCATGCGCCAGGAAGTGATCTTCGCGCGCCATGCGCTGGAGGCCGGCCGGGAAGTGCCCTGGGTGTCGGTGCCGGTGCTGGTCAGCTCGCATACCTGGGAGAACGGCAAGAACGAGCAGTCGCATCAGGACCCGACGCTGTGCGAGGCCTGGCTGGGCGAGATGGCCGATGTGGCGCCGGTGTATTTCCCCTTCGACGCTCCCAGCGCGGTGGCCGTGATGCACGCCCTGATGGGCAGCCGTGGCCGAGTGGCCACTGTCGTGGCGGCCAAGAGTGTGACGCCGCAGCACTGCAGCGCGGCCCAGGCGGCGCAGGCCGTGCGCGATGGCGCCCTGCTGCTGCGCCATGAGGAGCACGCCGATCTGCAGTTGCTGGCGCTGGGGGCCTGTCAGCTCCAGGCCGCGCTGGACGCCGCGCAGACGCTGCAAGCGCAGGGCCTGCGCTGCTCGGTCGTGGCCCTCGTGGAGCCAGGGCGTTTCCGTCTGCCGCGCGACGCCCGCGAGACGGCCTGTGTGCACACTGATGCCGACATCGCCGCCCTGATCCCGCCGGTGCGCAAGCGCCTGTTCGTCTGCCACACCCGCGCCGAGGTGATGACCGGCGTGCTGCGACGCCTGGACACGGGCGCGCGGGACAGCGTGTTCCTGGGCTATCGCAATCGCGGCGGCACGCTCGACGTGGCCGGCATGCAGCAGGCCAATGGCCAGAGTGCGGCGCAGATCGTGACAGCGGCGCTGGCGCTGCTGGGGGTGCGCTGATGGTCGAGTGCACGCCAGCCACGGACGCGGTGGACGAGAGCTTTCTGTTTCTCACCCGCGCCGGCATCGACACCCACCAGGAAGCCGTGGTCTATATGCGCGAGGACTGCCATGTCTGCCGCTCCGAAGGCTTCTCGGCGCAAAGCCGGGTGCGGGTCTGCGTGGGCGAGCGCAGCATCATCGCCACGCTCAATATCGTGCGCGGGGAATTCCTCAGCCACCAGAAAGCGGCGTTGAGCGAGAGTGCCTGGCTCCTGCTGGGGGCGCAGGAGGGCGACAAGGCGCGCTTCAAGCATGCGCCGCCGGTGGAATCCATGTCCCATGTACGCGGCAAGCTCTATGGCAAGCCCATCACCCTGGACGGGGCGCGCGCCATCATCAACGACATCAGTCAGGAGCGCTATTCCGACATCCAGCTCGCCGCCTATGTCACCGCCTGCGCCTCCACCAGCCTGAGCCTGCCCGAGACCATCGCCATCACCCAGGCCATGGTGGAATGCGGGCAGCGCTTCGACTGGGGCAAGGGCGTGCAGGTGCTGGACAAGCATTGCGTGGGCGGTCTGCCGGGCAATCGCACCACCCCCATCGTGGTGGCCATCGTGGCCGCCAACGGCCTGCTGATGCCCAAGACCTCTTCGCGCGCCATCACCTCGCCCGCCGGCACCGCCGACACCATGGAGACGCTCACCCAGGTCACCCTGAGCTTCGAGGCCATGCGCGCCGTGGTGGAAAAGGAAGGGGCCTGCCTGGCCTGGGGTGGCTCGGTGGCGCTGAGCCCCACCGACGACATCATCATCCGGGTGGAGCGCGCGCTGGACCTGGACAGCGAGGGACAACTGGTGGCCTCGGTGATCTCCAAGAAGATCGCCGCCGGCTCCACCCATGTGCTCATCGACATCCCCGTGGGCCCCACTGCCAAGGTGCGCAGCCAGGCCCTTGCGGAGCGTCTGGGCACGCTGCTCACCCGCACCGGCGAGGCGTTGGGCCTGCAGGTGAAAACGCTCTACAGCGACGGCAGCCAGCCCGTGGGGCGCGGCGTCGGTCCGGCCTTGGAGGCCCGCGACGTGCTGGCCGTGCTGCAGGGCCGGGCAGGGGCGCCGCTGGATCTGCGCCAACGCGCCCTGACCGTGGCCGCCGCCCTGCTGGAACTGGGCGGTGCCTGTGCGCCGCGCGCCGGGCTGGCGCTGGCCACCACCACACTGGAAAGCGGGGCGGCCTGGCGCAAGTTCGTGGCGATCTGCGAGGCGCAGGGCGGACTGAAGACGCCGCCCGTGGCGGCGCATCAACACCCGATCCTGGCGTCGCGCACCGGCATCGTGGCCTTGTTCAACAACCGGGTGATCTCGCGTCTGGCCAGTCTGGCCGGAGCGCCCACGGCGCCGGCGGCAGGGCTGGACCTGCATGTGCGTCTGGGGGATCGCGTCGAGGCCGGGCAGCCTGTCATGACCCTGCACGCTGAGGCGGCGGGGGAGCTGGAGTACGCGCTGGATTTCTACCGCAGCCATCCGGAAGTGCTGCGCATCGAGGAGGAAGTGGTATGAAACGCCTGCTTTACGTGCTGGCCGATCAGCAGGCCCTGGGGGCCGCGCTGGCGCC
>JALREE010000004.1 GCA_023256835.1 Pseudomonadales bacterium
GCGGGCCTTCAGCCCCGTGAGCTCCTCCTCCTTGTCGGCGATCTCCGCCCGGATCCGCTCGAGCCGCTCCTTCGACGCCTCGTCGGTCTCCTTGGCGACGGCCATCTCCTCCATGCGCAGGCGATCCACCTGCCGCTGGAGCACATCGATCTCCTCGGGCGAGGAGTCGATCTCCATGCGCAGGCGCGACGCGGACTCGATGTCGAGCAGCTCGTGGAGGACGAATTGCATGTCGCGCAGCGGGGCGGTGTAGGGCATGGGGTGTCTCCGTGTACAGGGGATTCGGGTGAGGGGTTCAGCGCGCAGACGCTCGGCGCCAGCGACGGTCATCGGCACTTTTCTCATAGTTCCGCGTGCAGCTCCTGAATGGTGTAAACGGAGAGATTGTCACCGTGGATCAGGGCCTCGCAGACGGCCAGCGCACCGGCGATGGTGGTGGTGCAGGCTACATCGTGCCGCAGCGCAGTGCGCCGAATGATGGAGGAATCGGCGATGGCCTGCTTGCCCTCGGTGGTGTTGACCACCAGCTGCACCTGATCGTTCTTCATCATGTCGACGATGTGCGGTCGACCTTCGTTGACCTTGTTGACCACCGTGACCGGCAGCCCGGCAGCGCTGATCACCGCCCCAGTGCCCTGGGTGGCGATGAGATTGAAGCCCAGTCTGTCGAGCTTGCGGGCCACTTCCACCACCTTGGGCTTGTCGGCGTCGCGCACGCTGATGAACACCGTGCCGCTGTTCTTGATTTCCTCGCCCGCCCCCAGCTGCGACTTCGCGAAGGCCTCGGCAAAGGTGCGCCCGACGCCCATCACTTCGCCGGTGGATTTCATTTCCGGCCCGAGGATCGGATCGACGCCGGGGAACTTGTTGAAGGGGAACACCGCCTCCTTGACAGCGAAATTCTTAGGCACGATCTCCTTGGTGAAACCCTGCTCCCTGAGGCTGGTGCCTGCCATGCAGCGCGCAGCAACCTTGGCCAGCGAAACCCCGATGCACTTGGACACGAACGGCACTGTGCGCGACGCCCGCGGGTTGACCTCGATGATGTAGATCTCGCCGTCCTGGTAGGCCAGCTGTGTGTTCATCAGGCCTACCACGCCCAGTTCCTTCGCCAGCATGCTGACCTGCTCACGAATGCGGTTCTGCACATCCATCGGCAGGTTGTAGGGCGGCAGCGAACAGGCTGAATCGCCGGAATGCACCCCGGCCTGTTCGATGTGCTGCATAATCGCGCCCACGACGACCAGCTCGCCATCACTCACCAGATCGACATCGATCTCGATGGCGGAATTGAGGAAGTAGTCGAGCAATACCGGGCTTTCATTGCCGACCTTGACCGAGGTGCGCATGTAGCGGCGCAGCTCTTCCTCGTTGTAGACGATCTCCATGGCACGGCCGCCGAGCACATAGGAAGGACGCACCACCAGCGGATAGGTAATCTGCGCGGCAGCCGCGATGCTCTCTTCCACACTGCGCACGATGCAGTTCGGCGGTTGCTTGAGGCCGAGCTTGCGGATCAGCTGCTGGAAGCGCTCGCGGTCCTCTGCCAGGTCGATCGCATCCGCCGATGTGCCGATGATGGGAACACCGGCCGCCTCCAGTCGCGTGGCAAGATTCAGCGGTGTCTGGCCGCCGAACTGCACGATCACACCTTGCGGGCGCTCAAGCGCGACGATCTCCATCACATCCTCGAAAGTCACGGGCTCGAAGAACAGACGGTCAGAAATATTGTAATCGGTGGATACGGTCTCGGGGTTGCAGTTGACCATGATGGTCTCGTATCCATCCTCGCGCATGGCGAGCGCCGCGTGCACACAGCAGTAGTCGAACTCAATGCCCTGACCGATGCGGTTCGGTCCGCCACCAAGCACCATGATCTTCTTGCGATCCGAGGGCAGCGCTTCGCATTCTTCCTCATAGGTCGAATACATGTAGGCGGTGGCCGAGGCAAACTCCGCCGCACAAGTGTCCACACGCTTGTACACCGGTCGCACGTTCAGCGCATGTCGATGACGCTGCACGCTCAACTCCGGCACTTGCAGCAGTGCGGCGATGCGCGAATCCGAGAAGCCCTTCTGCTTCAGGCGGAACAGGGTGTCGCGATCAATGCTTTCCAGGCTCATCGCGGCAATGCGCGACTCTTCCTGAATGATGTCCTCGATCTGCACGAGGAACCAAGGGTCGACACCCGTTAGCTCGGAGACGGTCTCCACGCTCCAGCCCTGGCGGAAGGCATCCCCGATGTACCAGATGCGCTCACCACCGGCATCCATCAATTCACGCTTGAGAATATCCATGGCATCGCTCAAGCCCGTGTCGAGAATCGGGTCGAAACCTGACACACCCACTTCCAGTCCTCGCAGAGCCTTTTGCACCGATTCCTGGAAGGTACGTCCGATGGCCATCACTTCTCCGACAGATTTCATCTGCGTGGTGATGCGGTCATTGGTCTCAGGGAACTTCTCGAACGTGAAGCGCGGGATCTTGGTGACGACATAGTCGATGCTCGGCTCGAAAGACGCCGGTGTGGCTCCTCCGGTGATCTCGTTGCGCAGCTCATCCAGGGTATAACCCACGGCCAGCTTAGCGGCGACGCGAGCGATGGGAAAGCCCGTCGCCTTGGACGCCAGTGCCGAGGAGCGCGACACTCGGGGGTTCATCTCGATGATGACCAGGCGGCCGGTGCGCGGGCACATGCCGAACTGCACATTGGAACCGCCGGTTTCCACACCGATCTCGCGCAGCACCGCAATGGCGGCATTGCGCAGGATCTGGAATTCCTTGTCGGTCAGCGTCTGCGAGGGCGCCACGGTTATGGAATCCCCGGTATGCACGCCCATGGCATCGAAGTTCTCTATGGTGCAGACGATGATGCAGTTGTCGTTGCGATCACGCACGACTTCCAGCTCGTATTCCTTCCAGCCGATGAGCGACTCGTCGATCAGCAACTCCTTGATGGGAGAGAGCTCCAGACCGCGCGTGCAGATCTCGATGAATTCTTCCTTGTTGTAGGCGATGCCTCCACCGCTGCCGCCCAGCGTGAACGAGGGACGGATGATGCAGGGGAAGCCGACATCTTCCGCCACGGCCAGCGCTTCCTCCATGGTGTGTGCGATACCGGAACGGGCGGTGTCCAGCCCGATGCTTTTCATCGCGACGTCAAAGCGACGACGATCTTCTGCTTTATCAATG
>JALREE010000314.1 GCA_023256835.1 Pseudomonadales bacterium
GAAGTCGCCTCGGTCCAGTGAGCGGGAGAGTTCAGCGACCGTTCTGCGAGTCATGCTGGCATGTGTCCTTGATTCGTGAGACGCACCATTGCGTCGGAAAATAGCGACTGATGAGGGGTGAACTGGGGTGCTCGGAACGGGCGATCATTCGATGACTTTGGGCACCAGGTAGAGACCGTCCTGCGTGGCAGGCGCGATTCGCTGCAGATACTCGCGCTGATCCACTTCGGTGACTTCGTCCTTGCGCAGACGCTGGACGGCATCGAAGGGATGGGCCAGCGGGGCGACGTGGCGGGTGTCGATGCTCTGCATCTGATCGATCAGGGCAAGGATGGACGAGATTCTGCCGGCCACTTCCTGAGCCTCGTCCGCATCCACATGCAGACGTGCCAGGTGGGCGATTTTCTCGACGTCCGATCTTTCCAAAGCCATTGCTGATCTCCCAGTGCGACCCCGTGCCTGTGTAGACAACACCCGCGGGCCGGCTCGCGAATTTGCGGGGGAATCCCCGTTTTGGGGCAATAATCGAATTGCTGCTTGCCCAATATCCCGGCCATTGCTAGAGTGCGTGACTATCGCCGGAGAGGCCGTGATTATACGGGAAAGAGACCCGTTCAAGGCAACAGTTTCAGGAATGGTCGGCAATCTGCCCACCGCCGACGTTCCATCGACATTCAACTCCTTGTACGAATCCTTGCGCGCCACCTGAATGCTTTCATCCAGTCTGTGATCAGCTGCCCGCGTCCGCGTTCCGGGAGTCCCCAGTTCCGAGGTTAACCAAAAGTCAATGTTCAAGAAATTCCGTGGAATGTTCTCCAACGATCTCGCGATCGATCTGGGGACCGCCAACACCCTGATCTATATCCGCGGCCAGGGTATCGTGCTCAACGAGCCGTCCGTGGTGGCCATCCGCACGCACAACGGCCAGAAATCAGTGACCGCCGTGGGTGCCGATGCCAAACGCATGCTGGGTCGAACTCCTGGCAACATCACTGCCATCCGCCCCCTGAAGGACGGTGTGATCGCCGACTTCCAGGTCACCGAGAAAATGCTCCAGCACTTCATCAGCAAGGTGCACGAGAACAGCTTCTTTCCGCCTAGTCCGCGCGTGCTGGTCTGTGTGCCCTGCAAGTCCACCCAGGTGGAACGCCGCGCCATCCGCGAGTCGGTGGTCAGCGCCGGTGCCCGTGAAGTGCGCCTGATCGAGGAGCCCATGGCCGCCGCCATCGGTGCCGGCCTGCCAGTCGAGAAGGCCAGCGGTTCCATGGTTGTGGATATCGGCGGAGGCACCACCGAGATCGCCATCATTTCCCTGAACGGCATCGTCTATGCCGAATCCGTCCGCATCGGCGGTGATCGCTTCGACGAAGCCATCATCACCCACGTGCGCCGCAATTACGGCAGCCTGATCGGGGATGCCACCGCCGAGCGCATCAAGAAGGAAATCGGTTGCGCCTACCCGTCCTCGGGCGTGCTGCGTGAAATCGACGTGCGCGGCCGCAACCTCGCCGAAGGGGTGCCGCGCAGCTTCACCCTGAACAGCGACGAAATCCTGGAAGCCTTGCAGGAGCCACTGTCCGCCATCGTGCAGGCCGTGAAGAGTGCGCTGGAGCAGTCGCCGCCCGAACTGGCATCGGACATCGCCGAAAGCGGCATGGTGCTGACCGGGGGCGGTGCGCTGTTGAAGGATCTCGACAAGCTGCTGTCCGAAGAGACAGGACTGCCCGTCATTGTGGCCGAAGACCCGCTCACCTGTGTGGCACGCGGTGGCGGCAAGGCAATGGAGCTGATGGACGCCAATGACATGGATTCATTGACCATTGAGTAAACGGTTCGGGGTTTTGCCATCAAGACACTATTCATCAAAGGCGTGTCGCTGGAGTACCGCATCGCGGCATTCGTGGTGCTCTCGCTGGCTG
>JALREE010000104.1 GCA_023256835.1 Pseudomonadales bacterium
ATCGGCGCCACCCGGGCACTGGTCCTGGAGACGGCCGAAGACGGGCAGATACAGGCGCGTCTGCGCCATCTGCATGACGACTCGGTCCCGCAGCTGCTGCGCTGTGACGAGGTGGCGGGTGTGCTGCAGGGCCTGATTTCCGGCGCTTGACAGGGCAGGGCGGCTAATTCAGGATGCCCTACCCGGCGGCGCGGCAAGGCTCGCGGAACCCGGTCGCCCGCAGATCAGGCGGCGCAAAACAAGGTTTTCAGGCATATCAGGAGCAATACGTGGCTTTCAGTACCGAAGAAGAAGAGACCCTCGACTCCCTCAAGCGCTGGTGGAACGAGAGCGGCAGATCGCTGGCGCTTGGCGTTGTCATCTTCGCCGTGGGGTATCTGGGCTGGTCGCAGTGGCAGAACATGCAGGCGGCGAACACCGCCGAGGCCTCCGACCTGTTCGAGGAACTGGGCACCACCATCGTGCTCGGCCCCGGTGTCCCCGTGACGGATGAGGCTCGTGCCCGGGCGCAGACCTTGATCCAGCAACTCAAGACCGACTATGCCGACACCACTTACGCGCTGTTTGGCTCCTTGTTCGGTGCACGCCTGGCGGTCGATCAGAATGATCTGGCGACGGCAGAGGCCGAGTTGCAGTGGCTGCTGGACAACACCCGTTCCGGGCTGTTTGGCGCGACGGACCCCTCGCTGATCACCACGGCTCAGCTGCGTCTGGCACGTGTCATTCTTGCCCGCGGCGACGCCGAGCGTGCGCTGGTTGTGCTGGACAGCGTCACCCCGGGTGCCTTCGAGGCCGAGTATGCCGAGATCCGCGGCGACGTGCTCGTGGCCCTCGGTCGTCCGACCGAAGCCCAAGCCTCTTTCCAGGCGGCGCAACAGGCCGGCTCCACCAGCACCACGCTGCAGATGAAGCTCGACGATCTCGCGCTGGGCAGCTAAGGAACACCCTCCATGAAAGCCGTGCACACTCCCTCGACGTCTCGCCCGGATCACGCCAGTCTTTCAGGCGCGGCACTGCTGCGCCCGCTGGCGCTGGGGGGGCTGCTGCTCGGCCTCACTGCCTGCAGCATGTTCGATTCGGTGGGCGGACTGTTCGGCGACGATGGTGTCGAACCCCCTGCCGAGCTGGTCGAGTTCGAGCAGGAACTCACCCTGAATCGGCGCTGGAGCGTGAATGTCGGTGATGGCCAGGGCGATTTCTACAATATGCTGTCGCCTGCCATCGATCGCGAGTTCATCTTTGCGGCCGCTGCCGATGGCACCGTCGTCTGCATCGAGCGTGCCACGGGCGACGTGGTCTGGCGCGAGCGTCTCGATGACGTGGAAATTTCCGGCGGTGTTGGTGCCTCTGCCGGTCTCGTGCTGGTGGGAACCCGTGAAGCCGAGGTCATCGCGCTGGATCAGATCGCCGGGCGTGAGCTGTGGCGCGCCAACGTGTCCAGTGAAGTGGTGTCAGCGCCGCAGACCAACGGCAGCATCGTGGTGCTGCAGACAGTCGACGGCAAGCTGGTGGGCCTGGATGCCGTCACGGGCACACAGACTTGGATCTATGAAACCACCATTCCGGCCCTGACGTTGCGTGGGAGCAGCAAGCCCGTGATTGCCGGCAACAGCGTCATCGCCGGATTCGCCAATGGCATGGTCGCTTCCGTGAATGCCAGCAATGGGTTCCTGCAGTGGGAAGAGCGCGTCGCGATTCCCCAGGGTCGCTACGACATTGAACGTGTCATCGACGTCGACGGCGACCTGCTGCTGGCCGGCAATACCGTCTATGCCAGCAGCTACCAGGGCAATCTGATGGGCTTCGATGTGCA
>JALREE010000202.1 GCA_023256835.1 Pseudomonadales bacterium
ACATCTACGAAGCCAAGAAACAGAGAAACGCTTCCAGAAAGAAGCAGAAGATCATTCAGGTCAAGGAAATCAAATTCCGGCCAGGGACGGAGGAAGGGGATTATCAGGTCAAACTACGCAACCTGATACGTTTCCTTAACGATGGAGACAAGGCCAAGGTGTCATTGCGATTCCGAGGTCGTGAGTTAGCCCATCAGCATCTTGGGCTGGAGCTGGTTCAAAGGATCGCTAAAGATCTCGAAGAATACGGCACAGTGGAACAGGAACCCAAGATGGAAGGCCGGCAGATCGTGATGATGCTGTCGCCGGCAAAAAAGAAGAAGTCATAGCAGGATCCATTGCTTCGGCCGACAGTACCCGTCAGGGATACTGCGAGTTGATGGCGCGAGGCGGTGGATTTTTTCTTGCCGTGTATTTCACAAATCAACCCTCAGCTGTCTTTCAACAATTACGTTTGAAAGACGACAAATGCGGAGTATGCAATGAGCAACAAGATCAAGACCCACCGCGGTGCGGCCAAGCGGTTCAAGCAGACCGCCGGCGGTTGGAAGCGCAAAAGCGCAAACAAGAGCCACATCCTCACCAAGATGACTACCAAGCGCAAGCGCCAGTTGAGAGGCACGTCATTGGTTCACCCCTCTGACAAGCCGTTGATCGACCGCATGCTTGGCAAGCGCTTCTAACATCATTTTTTGAGAGGAATTAAAGATGGCCCGAGTTAAGAGAGGCGTCACTGCAAGACGTCGTCACAAGAAGGTTCTTAAGCTGGCAAAAGGCTACTACGGTGCGCGCAGTCGCGTATATCGTGTTGCCAAGCAGGCGGTTATCAAGGCAGGTCAGTATGCGTATCGCGATCGCAAGACCAAGAAGCGCATGTTCCGTGCCCTTTGGATCACCCGTATCAATGCCCAGTCACGTGCCAATGGCATGACCTACAGTCAACTGATTGCTGGTTTGAAGAAAGCCAATATTCAGGTTGACCGTCGAGTCATGGCTGATCTGGCAGTCCACGACAAGGCGGCTTTCGCTGCACTGGTCAATCAGGCAAAAAACAGTCTGGCTGCGTAAGCTGGCCGAGTTGACATCATGCCAGACACTAAAACACTGGTTGAGTCGGCATTGATCGCAATCGCTGCCTCCAGTGACGAAAAGTCACTGGAGCAGCTGCGCGTCGATTTCCTTGGAAAAAAGGGCAGCCTGACCGAGTTGCTCAAGGGGCTGGGCAGGCTTGCTCCAGAAGAGCGTCCCGCAGCCGGCGAGAAGATCAATCAGGCCAAGTTTGAAATCCAGCAAGCGCTGGATGCCCGTCGAGATTTAATAGTCCGGGATGCGCTCAACAGGCAGTTGAGCAGCGAGAAAATCGATGTAACCTTGCCTGGGCGCCGACATGGCCACGGCGGGCTGCATCCCATCAGTCGAACCATCGACCGCATTCAGGCGATTTTCAGAGTCGCAGGTTATTCTGTGGCTGTTGGTCCTGAGATCGAAGACGACTACCATAACTTTGGTGCGTTGAATATTCCGGATCACCATCCGGCTCGTGCCATGCACGATACTTTCTACATCGACCCCGCCACAGTACTGCGCACGCATACGTCGCCCGTACAGGTGCGAGTGATGGAAGAGTCCAAGCCGCCTTACCGCATGATCTGTCCGGGTCGCGTATACCGCTGCGATTCCGATATCACCCATACCCCAATGTTTCATCAGGTCGAGGGGCTCTTGATAGACAGGCAGGTCAGTTTCGCCGATTTGCGCGGCACCATCGAAGAGTTTCTCCAGGCATTCTTCGAGAAGGATCTCGCCGTGCGCTTCCGTCCTTCGTATTTCCCGTTCACCGAACCGTCTGCCGAGGTGGACATGGCTTGCGTGATGTGTGATGGGAAAGGCTGTCGGGTCTGCAGCCAGACGGGCTGGCTTGAGGTCATGGGTTGCGGCATGGTCCACCCCCGAGTGCTGGAAATGTCGGGAGTGGACTCTGAGGAATTTACTGGCTTCGCCTTTGGCATGGGTGTCGAACGCTTGGCCATGTTGCGCTATGGAGTCAACGACCTGCGATTGTTCTTCGAGAATGATCTGAGATTCCTCAGACAGTTTAATTGACAGTGATGCGGTCGATTCAGGCTGCTTCATTCCTCATTTCGTTCAATTCAAAGAGAGTTCAGAATGATTTTCAGCGAACAATGGCTTCGTGAGTGGGTCAATCCGCCACTGACAACCCAGAATTTGATGGACCAGCTGACCATGGCTGGCTTGGAAATCGATGGGTGCGAGCCTGTTGCAGCTGAATTTTCAGGCGTGATTGTGGCCGAGGTTCGCCAGGTGGACGCTCATCCTGCTGCAGACAAGTTGCGCGTGTGTCAGGTATTCGATGGGGCGTCGACACTTCAGGTCGTTTGCGGTGCCAGCAATGTTCGCGCTGGAATGCGCGTGCCATTCGCCACTGTGGGAGCCAGGCTTGCCGGAAAGGCCAGTGGCGATGTGCTCACCATAAAACAGGCGAGGTTGCGCGGTGTGGAGTCCAACGGGATGCTCTGTTCTGCGCAGGAGCTTGGTATGGCCGAAAGTGCCGATGGCTTGCTGGAGCTGCCTTCAGACGCGCCGCTCGGTCGAGACATTCGTGATTACCTGCAATTGGACGATGTCAGTCTCGAACTGGATCTGACGCCTAATCGTGGCGACTGTCTGGGCATGGTAGGGATTGCTCGCGAGATCGCCGCCTTGAACGGACTCGTGGTCAATCAACCCGTCATCGATGCCGTGCCGGCGACTGTCTCTGATTCGTTTCCAGTCAGGATCGAGGCCGCCGCCCAGTGTCCCCGTTATCTCGGGCGCGTTATCAAGGGTGTGAATCCTGCTGCGCAGACGCCGTTGTGGATGGCGGAGAAGCTGCGCCGCAGTGGCTTGCGTTGCATTGATGCCGTGGTGGATGTTACCAACTACGTGCTCCTTGAACTTGGCCAACCCATGCATGCTTTCGATCTTGCGAGCCTGAACAAGAGCGTCTGTGTCCGTCCGGCTCGTGAAGACGAAAAACTGGTTCTGCTGGATGGCAAGGAAATCACGCTGAGTACCGATGTGCTTGTCATCGCGGATGAGGACAGGGTGCTGGCGATGGCTGGTGTGATGGGTGGCTTGGAGTCTGGTGTCGGCCCTCAGACGCGTGATGTTTTCCTGGAGTGTGCCTTTTTCTCGCCACTTGCGCTTGCCGGCAGAGCCCGGAGGTATGGCTTGCATACTGATGCCTCTCATCGCTACGAGCGTGGAGTGGATTTCGAGATACAGGCACGTGCCATGGAGCGTGCAACGGCCTTGCTGCTGCAGATTGCCGGCGGACAGGCCGGGCCCGTCATGGAGTCGCTGGGTGAGTTGCCGCAAGTGCCAGTCGTGACGCTGAAGTTTGCCAAGCTTGCTCGAGTGCTAGGCATTCAAATTGCACCTGAGCAGGTATGCGCAATACTCCAGCGTCTGGGGATATCAATACTGGAGCAGAATGAACATGGGATCACTGCCAGCATTCCCAGCTTCCGCTTCGACTTGAGTCTCGACGTGGACTTGATCGAAGAGATTGCCCGGCTGCATGGGTACAACAATCTTCCCAAGACCAGGGCTCGCAGTCCGATGGCACTTGGCAGCAGTACCGAAACTCGCAGTGAGCCCGGAAGACTGAAGGACCGCCTGACATCACTCGGTTATCAGGAGGTCATCACCTACAGCTTTGTGGATCCTGACCTGCAGGACAGGATCATTCCTTCCGAAAGCGCAATCGCTTTACAGAATCCCATATCGGCCGATATGTCGGTTATGCGCCTGTCCTTGTGGCCAGGGCTGCTCAAAACCCTTATCTACAATACAAACAGGCAGCAGGAGCGAGTTCGCATATTTGAGATCGGGCAGATTTTCCTGCGCATCGATGGCAACACCGTGCAGCCTCCGAAAATCGGCGGTCTGATCTTTGGCAAAGTGCAGCCAGAGTTGTGGTCCAGCGATGGTCGGGATTGTGACTACTTTGATCTGAAAGGCGATGTGGAGTCCATTCTGGATCTGTCTCCCGGGATCGGGCCTGTGTCGTTTGCGCCAGAAATGCATCCAGCGCTGCATCCTGGCCAGTCGGCTGGGATTCATGTCAATGGCAGGAGAATCGGCCTTATGGGGGCTTTGAGTCCTCAACTGCAACGCGAGTTTGGCTTTAACAAGAAGATTTATCTCTTTGAATTAGATATGGATTCAGTGCTGGATTCCAAAGTTCCGAGAATGCGTGAGTTGTCCCGATTCCCCGAAGTAGGGCGCGACTTGGCGGTGGTGATTGGGGTTGATGTATCCAGTGAACAGATTGCCGCCTGCATTCGAGACATCGCGGGTCCCCTCTTGGTGGATCTGCGAATATTCGATGTATATCAAGGTGATGCAATTGAGAAAAACAAAAAAAGCATTGCCCTGGGCTTGACCTTGCAGCATCCTTCGCGCACTCTAGGCGACGAAGACATAAATGGAATAATTGACAGTTGTGTCAAAGAGCTACAAGCAAAATTTAATGCAAAGTTAAGGAATTAACTATGGCAGATGGGGCATTAACCAAAGCGGAGATGGCAGAGCGTCTGTTTGAGGAGCTCGGCTTGAACAAACGCGAAGCCAAAGAGCTGGTTGAGCAATTCTTCGAGGAAGTCCGCTTGTCGCTGGAGTCCAATGAGCAGGTCAAGATTTCCGGTTTTGGCAACTTTGACCTTCGAGACAAGAAGCAGCGCCCTGGTCGCAATCCAAAGACCGGCGAGGAAATCCCCATCAAGGCCAGACGGGTAGTGACATTCAGGCCTGGTCAAAAGCTTAAAGCAAGAGTGGAAAGTTATGCTGGAACCAAGCAATAACGATGAGTTGCCACCAATTCCTCCCAAGCGCTACTTCACCATTGGCGAAGTAGGGGAGCTTTGTGCAGTCAAGCCGCACGTGCTGCGCTATTGGGAGCAAGAGTTCCCGCAGTTGAAGCCAGTGAAGCGTCGCGGAAATCGTCGCTATTATCAGCGTCAGGATGTAGTGCTGATTCGTCAGATCAAATCATTGCTTTACGATCAGGGATTCACGATTGGTGGTGCGCGACAGCGCATGAACGGTAGTGGAGCCAACGTCACCGAGGAATCAAGCAAGACAAGTCTCGATTCAAAGGTGTTCAGTGCCTTGATCAAAGACTTGGAAGAAGTGATAGCACAATTGTGAAAATGAGGTAGAATTGCCGCCGCTTCAAAGAGGTGGCAGTTCCTTCCAGTGAGAATTCACGCTGAAAGACGCACTAGGCGACATCCTGCAAGCACAGGATTTACTCCAGATACACTTCAGAAGACATCGTTCAAATTCACGATTTCGGGGCATAGCGCAGCCTGGTAGCGCACCACACTGGGGGTGTGGGGGTCGTAGGTTCAAATCCTGCTGTCCCGACCAATAAAAAAGGGCGTCCCAATGGACGCCCTTTTCTTTTTCGGCAATACGTTGTCTGTTACTGACGAACGTAACGCTTGATCCCGCCCACGGGGCCTACTTCTGCACCGTAGATCACGCCATTGGCATCAGCAACCACACCCTCTGCGGTGCAGGTACCAGTGCAATCCGGGTTCGGATCTGGAATGAACGCAGTCAGTTCGCCGGTAATCGCACTTCCAATGCGGATGCCGCGCAGCCATGCGCCGTGTTCCGGATTTACAGAGCCAGACTCCGAGTCCGCTGCGTAAAGAATGTCGTTCTTGTCAATGTACAATCCGCTATTGCGGCTGAATTGATACCAGGTATCCAAACGATTTCCGTCCTGGTCGAAGATCACAACCCGGTTATTGCCGCGGTCTGCCACGAAGAGCCGGCCTTGGGAATCCATGGCGAGAGAGTGCGGCTGCTGGAACTGATCTGGTCCTGTGCCGAGCGAACCCCACGCCTTGATGAACTGTCCCTGACTGTTGAACTTCAGAACGCGCGCAGTTGAACCTGCAGCGTTGGAATGGCCTTCGCCAATGAAAATGTCGCCGTTTGGCGCGACGTAAACATCGTTCGGCTGGAACAGATAGCCAGGCTCACGGGCGCCACCAGGCTCACCGATTCTCATGAGCAATTCGCCTTGCGGGCTGAATTTCAGCACCTGATGGCCTTTGAGTTCGCCGGATACAGAACCATCCTGAGCTCGATTGTCTCGGCCATCAGTAACCCAGACATTACCTTCGAAATCAACATGGATTCCGTGCGGCCACATGACGAGACCTGCGCCGAAGCTGGTAACCATGTTGCCGTTGGCGTCAAACTTGAAAATCGAGTCGAGGTTAGTAGTTGCACAAGGGCCCACGTTGCCGCCGCAGCGCTCTGCAACCCAGATGCTGGTGCCGTCTATGTCGACGTCCACAGCACTTGTTGAACCCCAGGTTCTGCCAGCGGGCATCTTGGCCCAGCCTTCGATGGTCTGATAGGGGTTGGGCAGATTGTTGGTTGGCTCCATATCGGGTTGCGCCATGCTCAGCATGGGAATGACAGCAACTGCTGCTGTCAATGACATCAGGGCAGTTTTGATACTTTTCTTGTAGTTGGACACGGCGGAGGACTCTCCCTAGGATTGCTAAATGGATCGACAGAATAAAGCACCTGTTTTGGTAATTCAATCAGGCAGATGCGTCGACTGCAGACGTGTTGCTGGTGCAAGAATTTCGTTGCTTCATGCCTGCAAGACACTGTAGTTTCGCAGTCGCAAGCACAATTCCGGCTGTCATGAGATAAGGCTGCATAGCGGAATTTTGACAGGAGTCATCGTAGTCACATGTCTGATCTCGAAAATATCAAGATTGTTGCGCGCCGGTTCGCCGAAGCCAGGGATTGGGAGCAGTTTCATTCGCCCAAGAATCTCGCCATGGCGCTGAGTGTCGAGGCGGCCGAGTTGCTGGAGATTTTCCAGTGGCTCACCGAGCAGCAGTCGGAACGGTTGAGTGAAGAGACGCGTGCGCGCGTCCTTGACGAGATCGCCGACGTACAGGTCTACCTGGTGCGCCTCGCAGATCGTCTGCAAGTGGACATCGCCGCCGCGGTCGCGCAGAAGATGGAAAAGAACGAGGCGAAGTATCCCGTCGACCTGGTGCGCGGCAGTGCTCGCAAGTATTCGGAATACTGACGTGTCTGCAGTGGATTCCAGATGCAGCTCATGCCTGGTTGCGGTGTATGGAACGCTTCGGCGTGGCTATGCCAATGCGCATTTTCTTGCAAATGCGTCCTTCCTCGGAACGGACCTGTCGCACGCCATTGTGCTGTATGACCTCGGTGAATATCCCGGCGCGAAATCTGCAGCTTCAGATGGCATCGAGGTCGAGGTCTATCGGATTGACAGTCAGACTCTGCAGGCGCTCGATCAACTGGAGGAATTTGATCCTGACAATCCAGCAAGCAGTCTGTATGTCCGACGACAACTGCAGACGGCCTTCGGGGTTGCATGGGTATACCTGTATCAAGGAACGGTCAGGGGGCGTCGCCCCGTCCGGGCGGGACGCTGGATTGCACATCCCGCTCCTGCTGCGATGGCTGAGCAGCGCTGACGGGAGGGAATAGTCTTGGTGAGCACGTCTGAAGCATTGATCGACCTTCGCAGTGATACTGTCACGCAGCCTTGTGAAGGCATGCGACAAGCCATGCAAGAGGCGCGCCTCGGGGATGATGTCTATGGCGAAGATCCGACTGTGCGCGAGCTCGAAGAGACCTTGGCCGAAATGACAGGGAAGGAGGCAGGACTCTTTCTGCCCACCGGCACACAGTCGAATCTGTGCGCCTTGTTGGCGCACTGCGAGCGTGGTGACGAGTACATCGCAGGGCAATCGGCACACATCTATCGCTATGAAGGAGGCGGTGGTGCGGTACTGGGCGGCGTTCAGCCGCAACCCGTCGAGAACAGCCACGACGGTTCCTTGGATCTGGACCTTGTCGCCGACGTGATCAAGCCGCTGGACTTCCATTTCGCCCGCACGAAGCTGCTGTGCCTGGAAAACACGATGCAGGGCAGGGTGCTGCCACTGTCCTATCTGCAGTCCTTGGTGCCGTTCGCGCAGGAGCACGGCCTGCAATTGCATCTGGATGGCGCGCGCATATTCAATGCAGCGATTGCCTGCGGTGCGAACCTTCAAGCTCTTTCTTACGTATTTGATTCAGTTTCAATTTGCCTGTCCAAGGGGCTTGGCGCGCCCGCAGGCTCGGTCCTTGTCGGGAATGCGTCCGTCATCGCAAGGGCACGACGCTGGCGAAAGATGCTCGGAGGCGGGATGCGGCAGTCGGGCGTCCTGGCTGCGGCCGGGCTGTATGCGTTGAAGCACAACATTCATCGACTGGCCGAGGATCATGCCAGGGCGAGCAGACTGGCTGAAGGACTGCGCGCTCTCGGGCTCCAGGTAGAGCCTGTTCAGACGAACATGGTCTATGTGGATTGCAGTGCCTTTGATCCATCACGGTTGAGCAAGCGATTGCTGGAGCAGGGAATCAAGGTCAATGCTGCGAAAAGGTTGCGGCTGGTGACACACCTCGACATTGATGACGAGGCCGAGGGAAAAGTGCTGCAGGCATTTAAGCACAGTATTTGATCAAGCTGCATCTAGGGGTATATGATTAATAAAATCAGGCGGTTGTATTCAAATTTTGAGTAAATTTCGCATGTTGGACAATGTGAAACCCCGACAAGGTGCAGCAAGGTATGGACACTCTGAAAGCTGAAAAATTCTTCAAGGCCGGCGAGATCATCATGGCCCAAGGAGATGCAGGGACATGCGCCTATTTCATCCAGGAAGGGCGTGTCGGGATAGTCGTCGAAAAGGACGATGGCAAGGTGCTCGACATGGGCACACGGGGGCCTGGCAGCATCATCGGCGAGATGGCGATAGTCGACAATCAACCACGCAGTGCCACCATACGCTCGCTGGAAAACTGCCGTTTGCTGGAAATCACCAAGGATGATTTCGCACGCAGTGTGCGCGGTGCCAACCCCATCGTTCGCCTGATCGCTCAGGTTATCCTGATGCGTTACCGCGATATCCTGAGGCGCTCGCAGATGCTTTCCCATGAGGCTGCCGGCGCGCAGTCTCCGGAGTTGCAGGAAAAGGAGTATGCCGAACAGATAAACGTCGTGCAGGCCATCAAGATGGCCAATGAATTCAAGGTGGCGATCGCCACGGGACAGCTTCGCCTGCATTACCAGCCCATCATCTCGATCGCCAGTGGACGTGTTCTGGGCTTCGAGGCCTTGATGCGCTGGCAGCATCCGGAGCGTGGGCTCATCCCGCCAGATCTTTTCATTCCGATGGCGGAGGACAGCGGGCTCATCATTGAGGCAAGCCGGTGGGCGGTGCGGGAGGTGTGTCAACTCATCAAGCGTCTTGACAAGCTTCGCCCTGATCTCGACAGCGTTTATTTCAGCGTCAACATGTCGGCCACTGACTTCGACGATCAGGGATTTCTGGAGTCCTTCAATGGCATTCTCGATGAAACCCGCACCAGTGCCAGTCGGCTGAATCTCGAGATCACAGAACGGCTTCTGCTCAAACAGCCGAAGAACGTCAAGGAGACCCTGGATCGTTGTCGCGACCTGGGTATCAGTGTGGTAATCGACGACTTCGGCATTGGCTATTCCTCCCTGTCCTACCTGCATCAGTATCCCATCGATGCTCTCAAGATCGACAAGAGCTTCATTCACATGATGCGGCGCGACGCCAAGGTTCTGGGGCTTGTGAAGTCGATCCTGTCCCTGCGGGACAATCTGGCCATCCGAATCATTGCCGAAGGCGTGGAGGAAGCCGAGGAGGCTGCACTGCTCGCCAGCCTGAATTGTGATGTTGCCCAGGGGTACTACTTCTCCAGACCGGTAGCCGAAGAGCACCTCTACTCTTTGCTGGCACAGCGCAATCCGCTGCAAGTCTGAGCTCACGGCCAGCATTTCCCTTCCCGTGGTGATTTGACCTTTTCTCAAAAGTGTGTAGGCTTCGAGACACCTAGACGTTAGCCAAACAGCGTGCGACTGCAAGTTGCATGTCGTCGCATGCCTCCCGACAACTTAAAACAATATCGGAGAAACATGTCAGTGAATCCACGACTCACACGCAGGCGTTTCATAAAGGGAGTGATCTACTCCGGCGCCGCCGCCATGTCTGGCGCCGGTGTGTACCTCGCCAATGCCCAGTCAAGACCGGCCGCTGCGGTCGAACGACTGATTTCCATCAACGTCAATGGACGTACCCGCCGTGTCGACGTATTGCCCCAGGAGACACTGGCTCACACCCTTCGCTACAAGCTTGAACTGACCGGCACCAAACTGGGCTGCAACCGCGGCGAATGTGGTGCCTGCACCGTTCTCGTGGACGATGTGACGCACTACGCCTGTTCCATGCTGACACACAGTGTGAAGCAGCGTTCAGTCACCACCATCGAAGGGCTGCAGTCGGCGGATGGGCAGCTGCACGTCGTGCAGCAGGCCTTTCTCGACGAGCTCGGACCGCAGTGCGGCTTCTGCACGCCTGGTCAGGTTCTCGCCACGGTGGCGCTCCTCAAGTCCAATCCAAGACCCACCCGCGATCAGGCCCGCGATGCACTCGCCGGCAATCTTTGTCGCTGCGGTGCCTATGATCACTACTTGAATGGCGTCATGCGCGCCTCGGGGCAACTGTCATGAGCTATATGCATATCGGCAAGGATTTCACGCCGCCTTGTGCGCAAGGCAAGATCACCGGCGCAGCTCGCTACGCTGAAGATTTCAGAAGGGAGGGCATGGTGTTTGCCCGACTGCTGACGAGCCCGGTTCCCAGTGGCATGGTGCGCGACATCGATGTTTCCGAAGCTCTGCGCATGGATGGTGTTGTTGGCATACTCACGGCGGAGGATCTCCCCGCTGCGCCCAGACCTGGAGTGCCTGCGCTTTCAAACGAATTGACCTATGTGGGACAGCCGATTCTCGCGATTGCCGCCATCAGCGAACAGATTGCCGAGAACGCACTCGAGCGTGTGCGCATGAATATCGAGCGTCGCCCGTTTGTGGTCGACCCCTTGGATAGCCTTGTGGAAGGCGGACCGAATGCCTATCCGGAAGGCAATGTCATGATGCGTGGCGAGAACGGCATGGAACTGCGCTCGCTCAAATGGACGCGTCAGGCGGTAGAGGACTTCCGTGCGGGCCGCGAACCTGCGGCGGAGTTCACCACTGAATGGTCCTACGGCGATCTGGAAGCGGGCTTCGCCGAATCCACGGTGATAGTCGAAGAGCCCTTCGTGACAGCAGGGTATCCGCACCACTCCCTGGAGCCGCGCACTTGCATGGCCTACTGGGAGAACGGTCGCTGCTACTTCCACGGCTCGCTGCAGAGCCAGAGCGCGGCCAACGCCCCGCTCTCGCGCATGCTGGGCATCGAACTGGACCAGCTGGTCTTCATCAATGAAACGACCGGTGGCGGATTCGGTTCCCGCATCGGGCCGTATCCGTTCATGTCGATTGCCGGCTATCTGTCGCGCAAGGTCAACCGACCCGTTCAGGTTCGCATCACGCGCGAAGAGGAATTCTTCATCGGCTCCGCACGCTCCGGCATGCAAGGCTGGATCAAGGTAGGTGTCAAGCCTGACGGCAAGGTGGCAGCGGTGGATGTCATCATCGTCAACGACGGTGGCTCCAGTGGCTCCGGCAGTGGCTCCTCTTCAGCAGGTGCCATCTCCGTGTCCTACCAGCCCACGGCCATGCGCTTCCGCGGTGCCTCGGTCTTCACCAACACCACGCCGCGAGGAGCCCAGCGTGGTCCGGGTCAGAACGAGATGCATGCGATCCTCGCCCCGGTCATGGACAAGGCAGCGCGCCAGCTCGGCATGGATCGTGTGGAATTCCGCCGCATCAATGCGCCTGATCACAATTCGCTGGTCGAAGCGAATCAGGGTCCCGTGACCAGCGCCTATATGCGCGAAGCAATCGACATGGGCGCGCAGATGTTCGACTGGCAAGCCAAGATCAACCAGCCGCGACGCAATGGCAGCAAGGTGATCGGGATTGGCGTTGGTGAGGGTTACCACGCGGCCGGCAACAACGGCTTTGACGGTATTGTACGCATCGGCCCGGACGGCAAGGTCTATCTGCATACCGGTGTCGGCAACCTTGGCACCTACTCGTATGCCGCCACCGTGCGAGCTGCGGCGGAAGTGCTGCAGTGCAGCTGGGAGAACTGCGAGATCGTGCGCGGCAACAGCGATCTAGGTCTGCCCCACAGCTCCGGCCAGGGCGGCAGCAATACCATCTTCACGCATACGCGCACCAACTACGTCGCTGCGATGGACGCAGTGGCAAAGATGAAGGAGATCGCTGCAGCTGAGCTGGGAGGCTCGCCGGACGATTTCAGCATCGATGGCACTCGCGTCTTCAAGACAGCCACGCCTGCAGAGGGGTTGACCTATGCCGAGGCGGCGCAGCGCGCCATCGCGCTGGGTGGCAAGTTCAGCGGTGCGGAATATCCCGAGGACATCAATGATCTGACAAAACTGGCCGTGCAGAAGATTGCCGGCACAGGACTGGTCGGCGTGGCCAAGGACAATCTCGAGAAGAACGGCACCGCTCCCGGGCTGGCAATCGCCTTCGCGGAAGTGGAGTTGGATCTGGACACCGGGAAGTATGAAATTCGTGACTACACCGCTGTGGCGGAGTGCGGCACCGTGGTTCATCCCAAGGGCTTGTCGCATGGCATGAACGGCGGCGGGGTGTGGGGCTTCGGCATGGCAGGCTTCGAACGCCATGTTTACGACCCGCAGAATGGTCTGCCTGCGAATGTCGGCCTTTACCAGAGCAAGCCTCCTACATTCCTGGATGTGCCCAGGGCCATGCATACGGCAGCCGTGAATCTGCCCGATCCGCAGAGCCCCTTCGGCGCCCGGGGTATTGGGGAGCCTGCCATGGGGTGTGCCGCGGCAGCGATCATGAGCGCACTGACTGATGCCCTGGATGGTCACCTGTTCAATCGAACGCCGGTGACTCCAGACATGATCATCGAGCATGTAGCGCAGAACACCTATAACAACAAGTCACTGAAAATAAACACTTTCTGAGGTTACTATGCCATCACATGACGTCATGCCCGATATCGAACTCTACCAGCCTGTGCAGGTAGAGGATGCGCTTGATCTGGCCTCTCGACTCGCGGAGAGAGGCTGGTTGCTCGGCGGCGGCCAGGATACCTATGGCTGGTTGAAGGATCGCAACAAGTCGCCCGAGGCGATGATCGACCTCAATGGAATCGAGGCCCTGCGCGGCATTCGCGAAACAGCTTCGGGGCTGGAAATTGGCGCCCTGACGACACTGACGGAGGTTGCCACCAATCCGCTGATCCAGGCCAGCTACTCCCTGCTGTCTGACGCCGCTGTCAAGGTGGCCAGCCCGCAGATCCGCAACGTGGGAACAGTCGGCGGGAACCTGGTACAGGATGTCCGCTGCTGGTACTACCGTCGCGGGCTGTCCTGCTACCGCGCCGGAGGCAATCTCTGCTACGCCGATACACCCCAGGGGATGAATCGGGAGCACGCCATCTTCGGTGCCAGTCGCTGCGTGGCGGTGACGCCGTCCGACACTGCCCCGGCTCTGGTTGCCCTGGATGCGTCCATGGTGATTCGCAGCACCTCCGGCGAGCGCGTGGTGCCAGCGGCTGATTTCTTCGTGGGTCCCAACGTCGATATCCGCCACACCACCGTCCTGCAGCCAGGTGAGATCCTCACTGCTGTCCGAATTCCCAATACCTGGGCGAATGCCACCTTCTATTTCGAAAAAGTGGCGGATCGCAATGTCTGGGACTTTGCGCTGGTGAGCATTGCGGTCGCCATGCGTGAGTCTGGCGGTGTCATTCAGGACTCTCGCTTTGTGGCAGGTGCCGTGCAGTGCACGCCGCGACGACTCGAGGCCGTGGAAGCTGCCGTTCGAGGCAAGGCGCGTGGTGAAGCCACAGCCATGTCCATCGGCACGCTGGCCAGCAATGGCGCAGAGCCCCTGACGCACAATGGCTTCAAGATGCACCTGGTGGACAATCTCGCCAAGCGCGCCTTGCTGGCCTGATCAGAATGAAAAGCCCTCCAGAGAGTCCTGCCGCTCTCTGGAGGGCTTTTTCGTTGGTTCAACCCAGCCTTTGCTGTCATTTGACGAGCCCGATCCATGAGCGATGACTTCGCACTCGCGCAGATGCTTGCCGACAGTTGGCCAGGGAATCTTGCCGAGTACCTGCTTACCAGCGTTCCCGGCATGCCGCCCATTCTCCAGACCATTCACTTGCTGAGCGTATGCGCGATCATGGCCTCGGCGGTGTTTGTCAGCCTCCGAATTCTGGGGCTGGCAGTCCCATCACAGGAGGTGCCTGAGATGGTGCGGCGCCTGCAGGCCTGGAACTGGACTGGAGTGGCAGGTGCCTTCGTCTCTGGTATCTGGTTCGTGATTGCCAGGCCGGATCGCTACTTCGACAATCCGGTGTTCCAGATCAAGTTCATCGTGCTGCTCATCGCCATTTTTCTCACCCTGGCGCTTTACCGTGCAGGCAACCGGGTTCTTGCCATCGATTCATCCAGTTCAGCGCATCGCCTGCTATGTCGCGTCCTCGCCGTGCTGGTTCTGCTGCTATGGGTCACCGTGTTGCTGGCTGGTCGCTGGATTGCCTATGCCGAGTACTTGTTCTGGTAATCAAGGGAGACTGACGTGAGTGACTTCTGGTTGCAGCTTGAGTACTTGCCGCTCTCGGCAGAGATCGGCGCCACCGCTTGGTTCCCATTCATGGAATCCATGCATGTCCTGAGCATGTGTATTTTGCTGGGGGCAATAGTGATGGTGGATCTGCGTGTCCTCGGTTGCGCCGCCATGCGTTACCCCGTGCACGTCATCGTCCGCGAGCTTGTTCCGTGGGCCGCCTGGTCTTTTGTGTTCGCCAATGTCACTGGACTGGCGATGTTCATCACACGTGCCAGTGCACACGTGCAGAATCCAGCCTTCCAGATCAAGTTGGGGCTCTTGCTGCTCGCCGGCTTGAATGTGGCGTTCTTTCATTTTCGTGCATTCCCGGCCATGCTGCGATGTGCTTCGGGTGAAGCGATGCCTTCGCTTGCGCGCTTCACCGCCGGGCTTTCACTGTTGCTGTGGTGTGCCATCATTCTGGCCGGTCGCTGGGTAGGTCATGTCGTCTGAGTTCAATGAAGTACCGAGGGTGAGTTCGCGTTGGTTGGAACGTTTCCTCGCGGATCCGGAGTCACGCACCTACTCGCGTCAGGTCTCTGGCTTTCTTCATTCGCTGGTGACTCCAACGCGCGTGGCAGACCCTCAACTGTTGGCCTTTTCCGCTGATCTGGCGCTGCAACTTGGATTCCCGGAATGCTATTGCCGCAGTGACGCGTTTCTGCAGTGCATGGCCGGCAATCAGCTTCTAGCCGGCAGCATTCCCTATGCCACCAGGTATGGCGGGCATCAATTCGGCCAGTGGGCAGGACAGCTTGGCGATGGAAGAGCCATCAATATTGGTGAAGTGATTGATCTGAATGGCCAGTCGCAGTGTCTGCAGCTCAAGGGTGCCGGACCTACTCCTTACTCGCGTGGCGCTGACGGGCGGGCGGTCTTGCGCTCTTCCGTGCGCGAATTTCTCTGCAGTGAGGCGATGCACTTTCTAGGAGTTCCCACGACACGCGCCCTGAGTCTGGTTGGGACCGGCGATTCGGTTCTGCGCGACATGTTCTATGACGGCAATCCCGCGGAAGAACCCGGCGCAATCGTGTGCCGCGTGGCACCTTCATTCACTCGCTTCGGACATTTCCAGCTGTGTGCGATGAGAGGCGAATTGCAGTTGTTGCGCGACTTGATCGACTTCACGATTGCGGTGGACTTTCCCGAGTTGCAGGCGTGTCACCAGGACAGGGACTCGCGCTACGCGCACTGGTTTGCGGAAGTCTGCAACCGAACTCGTGTGATGCTGCTTGGATGGATGCGCACTGGCTTCGTCCACGGTGTACTGAACACGGACAATATGTCGATCATCGGTCAGACCATCGATTACGGCCCGTATGGCTGGCTCGACAATTTCGATCCCCAGTGGACACCCAACACTACGGATGCAGGTATGCGCCGCTACAGTTTCGGTCAGCAGCCGGCCGTGGTGCAATGGAACTTGTATCAGCTCGCCAATGCCTTGCTTCCCGTCACGGGCAACCGGGAGTTCATGGAGGCCGAATTGACTCGATTTGCGACCCTGCATGAACGCGACTGGCGTGACATGATGCTGGCCAAGGCGGGATTGCAGCCGGGAGCTGAACAAGAGGATGACGCCGTTCTGGATGGCATGATGCAATTGCTGGCGGCGCAGGAAACCGATTACACGCTGTTTTTCCGTCGTCTGGCGGACTTCGATCATCGTCGGCAGGAACTGCAGCTCGCGGATATCGTGAGCGATGCCATCTACGATCAGGAGTCTTACGACGATATACAGCGGCAGCGTATCAATGCCTGGGCTCTGGTCTATGCTGCACGACTGGAGCAGCAGGGTTCTGACTGGGCGCAACGCAGGGCGCGCATGAATGCGATCAATCCCTGCTTTGTGTTGCGCAATTATCTGACACAACAAGCAGCGGAACAGGCAGCGCAGGGAGATCTTCAATTGCTGTGCGATCTGCAGCTTGCCTTGCAACGCCCCTATGAAGAAGTGCCCGCTCTTCGATCCCTGTATGCAAGAAGGCCTGACTGGGCGCGCCACAGAGCGGGCTGTTCGATGCTTTCCTGCAGCTCCTGAACTGGCGTTGCACCTCAGCTGGATGACAAGGGGAGGTCCAGTACCTGCAGAGATGCCTTTGATGCGCGTGCATCGCTCCCATCTTCCTGATGATTGCGCAATTCCAGGGCTGCCTTCTGCTCGACAAGCTCGCAGGGCAGGATCGCCAGCAATTCATACTGGC
>JALREE010000013.1 GCA_023256835.1 Pseudomonadales bacterium
AAACCGTCAATCTCTCATCGCCACCCGCTGCACAGGTAGAGGGGGGCTGAACACATACTGCTCGACCAGCCATGCCTTGAAGGCCGAAACGTAGAGGTGCTTGCCGTTACGCAGCGTTCGCTCAACCTTTGGCCCCGTCCACTCAGGGGTGTGTCCACTGTGTTCCATATGGACGCATCCTGAACCGCCCCGGGTTTCGAGGAGGCTCCCACCTTTGAGAAGATGGAGCCATGAAGAAGTCAGCGAATTTTTCCCCCGAGGTCCGCGAGCGCGCCGTGCGCATGGTGTCGGAGCATCAAGGCGAGCATGAATCGCAGTGGGCAGCGATCTGCTCGATTTCAGCCAAGATCGGCTGTACGGCAGAAACCCTGCGGCGCTGGGTGCGCGAGCACGAGCGTGACAGCGGGCAGCGAGAGGGTCCGACCAGTGCCGAGCAGCAGCGCATCAAGGCGCTCGAGCGCGAGGTCAAGGAGCTGCGCAAGGCCAACGAGATCCTCAAGCTTGCCAGCGCGTTTTTCGCACAGGCGGAGCTCGACCGCCGCTTCAAGTCGTGAGAGCCTTCATCAACGAGCACCGCGAGGCCCTGGGGGTCGAGCCGATCTGCAAGGTGCTGCAGGTCGCCCCGTCGGCATACCGGCGCCATGCCGCCGAGCGGCGTGACCCCACTCGGCGTTGCGCCCGGGCACGGCGTGACGAGGCACTGATGGCCGACATCGAGCGGGTCTGGAACGACAACCTGCAGGTCTACGGAGCGGACAAGGTCTGGCAGCAGCTCAAGCGCGAAGGCATCACGGTGGCCCGCTGCACGGTCGAGCGACTCATGCGCCGGCTGGGCCTGCGCGGCGCCATGCGCGGCAAGGTCGTGCGTACCACGGTGCCCGATACGAAGGCGCCTTGCCCGCTCGATCGGGTCAATCGGCAGTTCAAGGCCGAGCGCCCCAACCAGCTCTGGGTGTCGGACTTCACCTACGTCTCGACCTGGCAGGGCTGGGTCTATGTGGCCTTCGTCATCGACGTCTTCGCGCGCTGCATCGTGGGCTGGCGGGTCAGCCGCTCCATGCAGACGGACTTCGTGCTCGACGCGCTCGAGCAGGCCCTCTGCGACCGCCAGCCCGAACGCGACCGCTCGCTCATCCACCACTCGGATCGCGGCTCCCAGTACGTCTCGATCCGCTACAGCGAGCGACTGGCCCAAGCCGGCATCGAGTCCTCGGTCGGCAGTAAGGGCGACAGTTACGACAATGCCTTGGCTGAGACCATCAACGGGCTCTACAAGGCCGAGCTGATCCACCGCCGTACACCCTGGAAGACGTTGGAGGCCGTCGAGCTTGCCACCCTGGAATGGGTGTCCTGGTTTAATCACCACCGTTTGCTGGAGCCCATCGGCTACATTCCGCCAGCCGAAGCTGAGGCAAACTACTACCGTCAACTTTCCGAGCAGGCCATCCCGGCCTGACTCACAACCCCGGGCCTCCGCAATACCCGGGGCGGTTCAACTTGTAGACATGGTCGCGCTGTTCTCGACACTGCAGGAAGATTTCAAGGATGACAACACTCCGCTGATGGTTCGCTGTGAGCTGCCTCAGATTTGGGCTGCCCCCATGGCACTGCGCCGTGTTCTGAGCAATTTGATTCAGAACGCCCAGCGCTACGCCGCTGGCTTTCCGGTGACGCTGGTGTGCGAACAGGGGCCTCAAGGTGTGCGCATCGGTGTGCTGGATCAGGGGCCTGGCATTCCGGAAACAGAACTCGAAAGGATGCAGCAACCTTTTCAACGGCTGGAGGCGTCACGTAGTCAGGGTACAGGCGGTGTTGGGCTGGGCTTGGCCATTGTGAAAGAACTCGCCAAGGCCAATGGTTGGAGTCTGCAGTGGATCAGTCCTCCCGCAGGGGGACTGCAGTGCTGGATTCAGTTGCACCCCGGGGCCTGATGCGCGGTGCTGGCGAGCAGGCCAGCGGTTTTCCTGGGCATGCTGCCGGTACATCGGCTATACCTTGACAGGTATCTGTAGCAGCCGTAGGATAGTAACAAATTACTATCTTTTGTGACGCCGCATGCCCCGAGAACACCTGCCTGCCGAAGAACGCCGTGCCGCCACGGTGGGTGCCGTCATTGCACTGGCCGCCGACCACGATCCCGGCGAGATCACCACCACCGCGATCGCCAGGCAGATGGGGGTGACCCAGGGCGCGCTCTTCAAGCATTTCCCGACCAAGGACGCGATCCTCGAAGCCGTGATGAGCTGGGTGGCCGAGCGGCTGCTGTCGCGCATGGATGCTGCCGCCAGGGCTGCTTCGCCCACTGCCAGCGGCGCGCTGGAAGCCATGTTCACGGCCCACACCGGCTTCGTGACCGAGCACCCCGGGGTTCCCCGCATGATGTTCGGCGAGTTGCAGCGGGCCGGCTCCACGGCACCCAAGCGCATGGCCGCCACCTTGCTGCGCCAGTACGACGAGCGGCTGCGCCTGCTGCTGGAGCGTGGCCGCGACAGCGGCGAGTTCGACCCGCTGCTCGACGTCGAGGCAGCCGCCACCCTCTTCATCGGCACCATCCAGGGCCTGGTCATGCAGGCCCTGATCGCCGGCGACGTGCAACGCATCCGCCGCGACGCCCCACGCGCCTTTGCCATCTACCGGCGCGGCATCACCCGAGGACAAGCATGATGAAACGCATTCCCTTGAACCGACGCACGCTGGCCATCGCGGCCGTGCTGCTGCCCCTGGCTGGCATGCTGGTCTATGTGGCCTTGCGCTCCGGGCCGCTGGCCCCGGTGGCCGTCACGCTGGTCAAGGTGGAACAGCGCGCCCTGCGCCCGGCCCTCTTCGGGGTCGGCAATGTCGAGGCGCGCCAGCTGCACCGCACCGGGCCGACGGCGCCCGGACGACTGCTGCGCCTGGACGTCGAGGTGGGCGATACGGTCAAGGCCGGCCAGCGGCTCGGCGAGATGGACCCGGTCGACAGCGACGACCGGCTGCGCTCGCAGGAGGCCCTAATCAGGCGCAGCGCGGCGACGCTCACCGATGCCAGCGCGCGGCACGCCCATGCCGCCACCCAGGCACGCCG